>DNZD01000149.1 GCA_003504855.1 Cytophagales bacterium | reverse complement strand
CCAATATGACACCTTGGTTACATCGCCCATGGCGAGAAACGAGAACATGCGGCCCAAAAGCATAAAGAGCGGTGCGCCCGGCGGGTGTGAAACCTCCAGTTTATAGGCAACGGCGATAAACTCCCCACAATCCCAGTAACTGGCCGTCTCCTCGAAAGTGAGCCAATAAGTAATAAGGGCGATACCAAAAGCGGCCCAGCCGAAGATATTGTTGCTCTTTTGAAAACTCATGTTGCTGTAGATCAGAATTTTGAAGGGCGAAAATAAGGAATAATGAGGACCCTTGGGTATAGAAGGGGGTTTTTGTGCTTGCCGGGGCGCTCTGCTTACCTTCGTGAGATGGATTATCTCCCGTTTTACTCCCTGGCTCCTCAGCATGACCTTATTCGGTCAGAATTGAATAATTGTTTCAGAAAATTGATGGACCGGGGAAACTTTATTTTGGGAGATGAAGTAGCTGGTCTTGAAGCCGAGTGGGCGACATTCACAGGAGTAAAACACTGTATCGGAGTTGCGAACGGCTCAGACGCCATTACACTTTCTTTGCGCGCATTGGGCATTGGCCCGGGTGATGAAGTAATGGTGCCGGCCCTTACGTGTAGTCCGACATGGATGGCCGTTGCGGCAGCTGGTGCGAAGTTGATACCGGTAGACGTTGATATGAGTTCGGGACTCATTCGTCCGGATTTGGTGGAAGCACAATTAACCAGTCAGGTAAAGGCCATCGTTCCTGTTCATTTGTATGGGCAGTCAGTGGATATGCAATCCCTGATGGAGTTATCCAATCGTTTTGCCGTTCCCTTGATTGAAGACAATGCACAAGGACACGGTGCTCGCTGTGGCGAACGGATGACGGGATCGATGGGGTTATTAGGTACCACTAGTTTTTATCCTACTAAAAATTTGGGGGCCCTGGGTGACGGGGGAGCCATCACCACCCAGGATGATCAACTGGCCCTAACCTTGCGTCGGATGAGGAACTACGGTTCATCTATTCGCTTTCAACATGATATCAAAGGGGTAAACTCCCGGCTGGACGAATGGCAAGCCGCTGTGTTACGCATAAAACTGCAGCACCTTGATCGCTGGAATACTGCGCGCAAGCAGGTGGCTAGTCAATACCGTGATGAGTTAGTTAATGTTGGAGAAATTCAATGGCAAGGAGGTGAAAATGAGTCCGGTGCCAACCATCACCTGGTGGTCATGCGCACCCAACACCGGGATGCGTTAAAAGCCTGGTTGCATCAGCATGGTATTGGTACGGATGTACACTATCCGCTACCGCCACATCTGCAACCGTCATTTAGTGAATATGGATTTCGGCTTGGACAGTTTCCGGCTGCTGAAGGATGGGCATCCACGGTACTGAGTTTGCCTGCGTGGCCCGGGTTAACTTCTTTGCAGGTTAGCCGGGTATGCGATGTGATCCGTTTATTTTATAACAGGCATTAATAGACGATGGCATAGAACACCAGCCACAAAAGAAATATGGGAACGTAAAAGGTGAGTACAATTATCCAGGCTGGTTTCATTCCCCGTTTTGCAAAGTGCTGAATACCCAGCGCCAGCACATACCAATACAATAGTTCAAAGAGGCTCAGGGCGCGGCAAGGGTATGCATATTGTTTGGGCAAGGTTTCAAAGTCGACAAGGTTCATCACCGACAAGGGATAAAAGGCCTGTATCTCAAAGAAGTTGGGGTCGGTTTCCACAAAAAGAAACCACCCGATTTTAATCACTTCCGGAATGATGAACACGAATTCGGATAACAGCACGATTCCCCAGCATTGGCCGAAGGTGACGCGGTATCCAAACAAGAAGCATCCTACCCAGATAACGAATCCGAGCACGGTAAACTTCCAGAGGTAGATAAATGGTATAGAGATGTACTGGGCAACGCTTCGGATAGCCAATAGGGACCCAGCTGGCTGGTCTGCGAGAAACTCAAACGCGGCCGTTTCGTTCTCAATCATGGTTTTCTTTACATAAAGTGCTGCCAGCGTGGCCAGACAAATCAAAATAAAGGTCTGCCGTCGGGGAAAATCAAAGAAGGACCTGGGTTCGTGGGATAATTCCATACCAATTACTGAGGGCGGCGTATTACTTTTGCACCGGTGAAAGATAAAGCTAAAATATTGTTTGCGGGCCTCCTCCTGTGTGTTACCGGCTCATATGCTCAGGTAAAGAAGGATACCACCCTGATTCTGATTACCGACATTACGGTGCAGATCGAGGCCACCCAGGCGTTGAACGATATGTACAATTTTAAGTTTGCCAACGCTGAACGACAATTTCGCTGGTTTAAGCAGAAATACGGGTGGCACCCATTGCCTTATTTTCTCCTCGGACTCAGTGAGTGGTGGAAGATCATGCCGGATCTTAGTCAGAAGAAACACGATGATCGTTTTTTGGCTTACATGGACAGCACGATTCGTGTTGCGGACCACTTGCGCGAGACCCATCCTGAGTATGCCACTGAGTCTGCCTTTTTCCTGGCAGCAGCTTATGGATTTAAGGGACGGTTGTATTCGGATGAAGAACGCAAAGAGTGGAGCAAAGCTGCCATTGCAGGCAAGCGGGCATTGAAGTACCTGGAAGAATGTAAGTCAAAGAACTACCTGAGTCCTGAGCTGCTCTTTGGAGATGCCTTGTATAATTACTTTTCGGTTTGGGTACCTGAGAATTATCCAGCGTTGAAACTGGTCTTGTGGGCCTTTCCCAAAGGCGATAAACAACTTGGTCTGCAACAGTTAAGGGAAGTTTCATTCAATGCATTCTATACCCGCACAGAAGCCATGGTTTGGCTAATGCGAATATGGAACAGTTATGAAAACAAGAACGATCAGGCGCTTCAACTGTCTGAGTACCTTCACACCACCTATCCGGACAATGCCTATTTTCACCGGTACTATGCTCGGATGTTGTATGCCCGTGGTATGTTTCCAGAACTGGAGGTTCAGTCCAAAGAAATTCTTGCCCGGATCGATAGTGGTCAGATAGGATATGAAGCCACCAGTGGAAGGTATGCCGCGTTCTTTTTGGGGCAGTTGGGGGATATGCGCAAACAACCCGTTGAGGCGAAAAAATACTATCAATTGGCGGTTCGATATGCCGAAGAGCGTGGTGCAACTGATTCAGGGTATTATCTTTACTCTTTGATCTCTCTGGGAGAAATTGCTGCCAAAGAGGGAAACAAGGCAGAGGCGGCAAAATACTTCAAGGAAGTGAAGAAAAAGGCGGACCGTAAAGACGAAGCATTTAAGGATGCCAAGCGTCGGCTAAAGAAAATGGAACGCGAAGACTAATCAGACTAACACGAACAGTAATTAATAAAGTATGAAAAGAGCATTGATCACGGGGATCACAGGTCAGGATGGTGCTTATCTCAGCGAGTTGCTACTCGCCAAGGGATATGATGTTCACGGCATCAAGAGACGGTCTTCCCTCATTAACACCAATCGCATTGATCATTTATACCAGGACCCCCACGAAAAAAACTCCCGGTTCCACCTTCACTATGGGGATCTTACCGATTCCCTCAATATTACCCGAATCATGCAGGAGGTTCAGCCAGACGAGGTGTACAACCTGGGTGCCATGAGCCATGTAAAGGTCTCATTTGAGGAGCCTGAATATGTTTCCAACGCTGATGGCACGGGTGCTCTTCGACTGTTGGAGGCAATTCGCTTGCTGGGTTTGTCTGGTAAAACACGATTTTATCAAGCGAGTACGTCAGAGCTGTACGGCCTGGTTCAGGAAGTGCCGCAAAGCGAAAAAACACCTTTCTACCCCAGATCACCTTATGGCGTTGCTAAGCTCTATGCTTATTGGATAACGGTAAACTATCGTGAGGCTTATAACATATTTGCCTGCAATGGTATTCTGTTCAATCATGAGAGCCCGCGGCGCGGAGAGACTTTCGTTACCCGGAAAATCACCCGAGGCGTTGCCCGGATAGCCTTAGGGCTTGAAAAGAAAATTTACATGGGCAACCTGAATGCGCAACGCGATTGGGGACATGCCAAAGACTATGTAGAGGCTATGTGGATGATGCTTCAGCAACCTAAGCCTGAAGATTTTGTCATAGCCACCGGGATCACCACGCGGGTACGGGATTTTTGTGCCATGGCATTTCGCGAAGCAGGTATAGAGATCTCTTTTCAGGGCAGTGGAGAAAAGGAAGTTGGTGTGGTAGAAGAAATATTGAACCCCGAGGTACGTGCTGTAAAAGGACAAGTAGTCATCGAGATTGATCCGCAATACTACCGCCCTACAGAAGTTGAATTGTTGCTGGGTGATCCATCGAAAGCCCGCAAGATAATGGGATGGACGCCACGGCATACCCTTAAGGAGTTGGTGAAGGAGATGGTTGCCTCCGATCTCGAAGACTGCCACAGGGTGGTGGTCCTGGAACAGCGTGGTTACGCTTCCGCACGGGTAAATGAATCATGATGGAGCACACAGATAAAATTTTTATTGCAGGGCATCGGGGGATGGTCGGATCCGCCATTCATCGACTACTTGTCAGTCAGGGGTTCACCAATCTGCTTTGCAAAACCAGCACTGAATTAGATCTTCGTAATCAGGAATCCGTTCGTCAGTTTTTTGAACGTGAGCGGCCAGCCTATGTGTTTTTGGCAGCAGCCAAAGTAGGCGGGATTGTAGCTAACAATACCTATCGGGCGGAATTTCTACATGATAACCTGATGATTCAGAACAACGTCATTCATCAGGCATATACCAACCAAGTTAAAAAATTGCTGTTTCTGGGGAGTTCCTGCATCTATCCGCGGGATGCCCCACAACCCCTTCGTGAGGAGTATTTGTTGACTGGTTTGCTGGAACCTACCAATGAGCCATATGCCATTGCAAAAATTGCGGGCATTAAAATGTGCGATGCCTACCGCAGTCAATATGGTTGCAATTTCATTTCGGCGATGCCCACTAACCTGTACGGCCCTAACGACAACTACGACCTGGAAAAGTCACATGTAATTCCTGCTTTGCTGCGAAAATTCCATGAGGCTAAGAAAGCCAATAGCCCCACCGTGACGGTGTGGGGTTCAGGCCGGCCTTTACGCGAGTTCATGCATGTAGACGACCTGGCCAAAGCATGCTTGTTTATGATGGAGAAGCACAATGAACCAGGTTTTCTCAATGTAGGCACGGGTGTTGAGTTGACCATTGCCGATCTGGCGAGCCTGGTGGCCCGCGTAACCTCTTATGCCGGCAACATCGTCTTTGATACTTCAAAACCGGATGGTACCTATAGAAAACTGATGGATTCATCACGTCTTCAGGCTATCGGATGGAAGCCTGTCATCGGACTGGAGTCAGGACTGCAGGCCGTTTATAGGCAATATTTCAATTCCTAAACGTTGTAGTTTGGAACTCAGGGATTTTGTTTCAACACCTATCATTTTGGTGGTAGTTTATGTAGTGGCATTCCTGCTCCGCCCCTATGTTACCGATCAATTAACCAGACAATATTTTATCCCCGCATTAACCGTAAGGGTGTTTGGTGCGCTGGCCCTTGGTGTTGTCTATCAATTCTACTATGATGGCGGAGATACATATAACTACCATACTGGCGGAAGCCGGATTATCTGGGAGGCGTTCATGAAAGACCCGCTGGCGGGAATGCAGTTGATCTTTCAGCCGGTGACCAACAACCAGAATCTTTATGAATACACCAGTCGAATCTATTTTGCCCGCGACCCGAACAGCTATTTTGTGATCCGTATAGCTGCCTTATTTGATATTTTCACCTTCTCCTCCTACTCGGGAACTGCCATTCTGTTTAGCGTAGTTGGATTTGTCGGTGCCTGGTTATTTTTTATAACATTCTACCGACAGTTTTCTGAAGCACACCGGGGCCTGGCTTTTGCTACACTTTTTATCCCTTCTGTATTTTTTTGGGGCAGTGGTGTTATGAAAGATACAATCGTGTTGGCAGGTGTTGGGGTGGCCACGTTCAGCATTTATAAGATATTCATTGAGAAGCAGCGTCAAGTACTTTACACCTTTCTGCTATTCGTTTCCCTTTTTCTTATTTATAGTATCCGGATATTTGTCTTGCAGGCTTTCGTACCTGCCATTCTTGTGTGGCTTTTCCTGATTCGTATGCAATCCATCCGTATGGTACTGGTAAGGATACTCATGGTTCCGTTTGTGGCAGTGGCGCTTGGCGTATCTGTTTATTATTCGGTTCAACAATTGGGGCAATCATCCAAATACTCGCTGGATAACATCGTAAAAACAGCTGCTGTTACAGCCTATGACATTGGATATTTCACAGGTCGCAATGCCGGATCCGGTTATTCCGTGGAGGTTACAGAGTGGACCCCGCTGGGCATGCTTCAGGCAGCGCCGGCAGCCATAAATGTGTCATTATTCAGGCCATACCTGTGGGAGGTGCGCAATCCTTTGATGTTGATTTCTGCTTTGGAAAGCACCTTCATTTTGGTCTTCACTGTTATTATCCTCCTTCGTGGATTTGGTCGTCTTTCCAGCGCCCTCACGAGTTATAACGTGGTGTTTTGCCTGGTGTTTGCATTGATATTTTCTTTTGCTGCAGGCATCTCGACATTCAATTTTGGAACACTTACCCGATACCGGATTGTAGCACTTCCATTCTATGTGGTCGCACTGGTCTTGCTGGAGTACTACTCCTCGAGCAAACGCAGGAATCGCGGGGTGTTGGAAACAACCGAATAAAGATCTTCAACCCTCCGTCGGCCGGCCAGGCCCATGGCCGTGCGCTTGTCCTGATCGCGGATTAACTCATCCAGCCGGTTGATCCATTCTTGTCCTCCACGACAATGATAACCGGTAATGGTGTCCACTACCATTTCAGTGTTAACCCCAACAGGCGAGACCACAGCGGGTATGGACAGGCTCATATATTGCAGTGCCTTAAATCCACACTTTCCGAGCGACCACGGGTCATTGCGCAGGGGCATAATGCCGATGTCAAATGTTTGCAAGGTGGGGATTTCTGTTTCAAGACTCCGGGGAACAAAATCGATGCGAGCATGCGACCAGTCTGGCGCCTGGTCACTCACAATCCGGATGACTACCTGTGGGTGCCTCATCATCAGTTCCTCCAAAGGTTCTTTGATATCATTGAGATAACCCATCGTGCTACGGGATCCTGTCCAACCAATAACCACCTGCTGTACGACCTTTCTTTCAGGGATGTGATAGGATGTGTCAATGGTTGTAGGATTTACAGTAACCTGCTGGTTGAATTTTCGCGCAAAGGATGCCAGGTATTCGTTACCACAACTCACCCGATAACTCCAGCCGCTTATGAGCGCAACCTTGCTTCGCCACTTCAACCACCGAAACCAGGCAGATTCGTGCTGTCTGTCTGTAAGCCATATAGCATCATCAAAATCATAGATGACTTTTTTTCGTAACAGCCGGGCGATGATCCATTCGAATATCGGTGGTCCGATGGGGGTAACCTCCCGATGGATAAAGACCCGGTCGCTCGAAATCGCATATCCGGGTGCCAGGGTTCGGTTTAGAAACCCGAGCGTTATAAGGTATAGTTTGGTGAACGCATGCCCTGGTTGAGAAAGCAAACGCCATCGCTGGGGCGGCAGGAATGTTTGTACCCGGTAGGAGTGACCAGCCTGCTCCAGGAGGTGGAAGTATTGCTCAAATCGAAATCGCTGTGATGGCGATTCATTGAGGGGATAAGGAACCAGAAAGAGGATTTTCATGGAAAGCGGATCAAAATTGCAGAATCATTGGCAGAAAACCGACCGAGGAGTACCATGACCCCCTGTTCACGAGAAGGTGGTATGCCACCGACCAAAGCAAATATTTTTCCCCATTTTTGTGCTTCCTTTGTCCCCAATGGCAGAAAAAAAAGCTGAGCAGTACTATTTCGAAATTAAGCCCTCCTCCTCATTTGCCCTGAATCCAAAGGAATTGATTGAGTACAAGGAGCTCTTCTACTTTTTTACCTGGCGGGATATCAAGATCAAGTACAAGCAGACCGTTCTCGGTTTTGTCTGGGTGGTGCTGCAGCCCCTGATGATGATGGCCATTTTTACGTTGTTTTTTGGGCGTGCCTTGCAGATCCCATCACAGGAAATTCCGTATCCGGTTTATGTATTTTCAGGATTGCTCATTTGGAATCTCTTTTCCACCGGTCTTTCCAGCGCTTCCGGGAGTATGGTTAATAACGCAAGCATCATCAAGAAAATCTACTTCCCACGACTAATCATACCGGTGTCCTCCATTCTCGTTGCCCTGTTCGATTTTTTTATGGCTTTC
>DNZD01000058.1 GCA_003504855.1 Cytophagales bacterium | reverse complement strand
ATTCTGTATTCAAACCCGATGCGGCCGTGCGCTTCAGGATTATGTCGGGTGCCTTGCAGCGGGTGATGAATTTCACGCCCGTATTTGGTTTGCACGCCAAATCAATGGTCGTCGACAACAAAATCGCGGTGATCGGTACGTTCAACCTGGACCCTCGGAGTGCCAATTTGAATACAGAATGTGTGACGGTCATTCGTGATTCAACCATTGCCCAAAGGCTTGCAGCGGCTATGGAAGAGGATCGAAAACCGGAAAATGCATGGGAGACGACGTTGTCCGGCAACCCTGACGAATTTGCAGGATGGTCGAAGAGAACAAAGACCTGGTTTCGACGTTTAGTACCCAAAGCCATTTTATAGATGTCATATACCAAATACCTACTTACCTATGCCCTGACGGCGGTTGTATTCTTTGCCGTGGATATGCTTTGGTTGGGAATACTAGCCAAAGGAATTTATAGAAAGTACCTGGGAGGTATGCTGAGCGAGGAGGTAAACTGGACTGCGGCCATTATTTTCTACCTGATATTTATTGCTGGTATACTGGTATTTGTCGTTGAGCCTGCGGTAGAAAGGGGATCCTGGATGCGAGCAATAGCCTTGGGCGCATTTTTTGGAATTATCACGTACGCCACCTATGACCTGACGAACCTGGCAACCCTGAAGGGTTGGCCGTTGCCCATCGTATTTATAGATATCGCTTGGGGTGCTGTCCTCACTGGAAGCACGTCTGTGGCCGGGTTTTTGATCATGCGATGGGTAGGGAAACTATAGAAAGAGCATTGATAACTAAAAAATTGAAATGAAGACTGTGAAGACCTTGTTCGTGTTGATATTGATCATGGTATCTATCGACAACTTTGCCCAAAAGCCGCAGCGTGATCAGGCGCATGCGAAGAATCCGTACTACTCCACAACGGATACCACGCACCTCAAAGTCACGAATGAACAATGGAAGAAGATTTTGCCACCGGATTTATATGCCGTGGCGCGTGAGCAGGATACGGAGCCTGCATTCACAGGTACCATGTGGAGCCAGGATACACGAGGGACTTATTTTTGTGCAGTATGTGGTAATGTCTTGTTTAAGTCTGATGCCAAGTTCGCCAGCACCTGTGGCTGGCCCAGTTTCTTTGAAGCCATTCGCAAGAACAGTGTGAAGTACCGGGAAGATAAGTCGTATGGGATGGATCGCATCGAGGTGATGTGTGGCCGGTGTGATTCGCACCTGGGACATATTTTTGATGATGGTCCAGCACCAACCTACAAGCGGTTCTGTATGAATGCCGTTTCCCTTGATTTCCGGGCTGAGCTTAGGAAGGGGAAGTAGTTAGCATTTATTAACAGGGCCAAAGTTAAAAGGGCCGGATTTGAAATCCGACCCTTTTTGTTGATAGCCTGATCCAAATAATCAAATTCAAGTTACATCGAATCCTGACCCGTCGGATTGCCGATCAAGCTGTCGCGGGTATTCTTTTGCACGGCGATCGCTCCAAACAAGGATAGTATGAACCCGTATGCGTAGAATCCTTTCTCACTGCGCAGGAGGGATGCATTCCAGAGTCCGACGACAAGTAGCACGATGGACAATACGGTGCTGAACCAGCTAAGTCCATGATAAGTGTCGGTAACCGGAATCCCTTCCAGTCGATCTCGAACCGCCTTTTGCAAGGACACCACGGAGAATAATCCAAACATTAATACGGTGAAATAATATCCCTTTTCATTGAGTTCCATTTCGGCATTCCATAGCCCTACGATAAAGCCAATCATGCCAGTTCCCAACGCAATCCAGGAGGCGGCAATAAAAGCTGCTGATGGTTTTTGTTGCATATGTGTTTTTGTTTACATGATAGGAAGGTATTACCTGAGGTAAACGAAATCGGACATGAATGGGATGTGGACAAACCAGAAATCAAAAATTTGACCTAAAATCAAGCTTTTTGGACTACGTCTATTTGAGTATAACCTGCATCAGGTGCCGGAATTTGATACCTTTGTAAACGATCAGGTGTGCCTTATTCTTATTTAAGGAAGAATGGTGTCAACTGGTCTCTCTTAACGACTAAAAAGGTAATTCCTCATGCTAATCAGGTGGATTTCGGAAGTATCCGTGTTATGTGTGTTCAGCCTCACGGTAGTTGCCACCACAGTGGTTGCGCAGACAGGTCCGGGCGGGGTTGGGACATCTGCTACGAATCCCCTGTGGTTGAAAGCTGATGCGGGTACATCCACCACCACAAACGGTGTTGCCCTCAGTGCCTGGACCGATCAATCCGGTAATGCCAACAATGCCGCACAGGCTACGGCAGCTTTGCAGCCACTGTACAAGACCAACGTTATCAATGGCATGCCGGCTATTCAATTCGATAATACCGCTGGTGCCAATGCCGATGTGCTGGTTATCCCGGACAATGCAAACCTGGACAATACCAATGGTCTGACCATTTTTGCGATTACCCAACCGAATACACTTGATGGTGCCGCTAGGGCCATTGTGTCCAAGCGTGTCAACGTGGGTAATCAGGAGTCTTACATGGTATTTTTCCTGACTTCTGATAAACTCAATTTCGATATTGATGGGAATGGAGACCGTTTTGCTTCAGCAACAACTTTTGTTACTAACACGAACTACCTGATCGGCATGGTTTATGACGGTACGCTCGCCGCTGCGTCGCGGGTGAGGGTGTTCGTGAATGAAACATTGGATAATGCTTCTGCCCGAACCGAGTCCAGCAATACCATTCCCAACTATGCTTCCGACATTACTATTGGATTGACCAACGTGGCAGATGGGCGTCCCTATGGCGGCCATATTGCAGAATTGATTATTTTCCGGACTGCCCTGAATGTGGCGGAGCGTTTGGTGGTTAGTAATTACCTCAGCGCCAAGTATAATATTTCCATTCTCGCGGCTAGTGATAAGTACGCTGGAGACCTCGCCGTAAATGGTGACTACGATTTTGAAGTAGCTGGTGTTGGCAACGATGCCAGTGGCAGTAATCTGTCTGCTTCCTCAGCAGTTACCGGGGGTTTAGCGGTGACGCAGGTCTCGGGCTTTCAAAACAATGACTACCTGATATATGGTCATCAAGCCGGCGCAAACATTCTGTCAACTGACGTAGGTGGAATGACCGGTACCAATAACGCCCGATGGAGCCGAATCTGGTATTTTGATGTAACGAATGCCGGGGCCAACCAAACCCTGGATTTAACATTTGACCTCAGTGATGGTGGCAATCCGATAACCCCTGCGGTAGCTGCCAATTACGTCTTGTTGTTCCGAGCCGGACAATCTGGTAATTGGACCGAGCTCACAACGGCCAGTTCTATTGCAGGTGACCGGATTACCTTTTCCGGTGTTGCTATCACTACGGATGGATACTACACCATAGGAACTCGCAATAAAACCAATAGTCCATTGCCAATCCAACTGAAAGCATTCGCCGCCCGAGCTATGGAGAAAGGGGTGGAACTCACCTGGCAGACCGAGACGGAATTGAACAACGATTACTTTACGGTGGAACGATCCTCAGATGGCATTCAGTTTGAGTTTGCAATAAAGGTGCTTGGGGCTGGAACTTCTACAGAACCCAGAGAATACGCTGTAGTTGACTACAACGCACGTCAAGGCACTTCTTATTATCGATTAAAGCAAACGGATAAAGATGGTGCATTCACCTATTCAGGAATTGTGGCCGTTGAGATCATGGAAGCTCATCAACCCTATACCGTTTATCCAAATCCGGCTGGCGAGACTATTAATATTTCGTTCCAGGCAGGGGAGGCCCCTGACAGATTGCGAATACTCGATGTTATGGGCAGCTCTGTTCAATTTGAGTATGTCACTGACGAAACTGGTATTCGAATACCTACCAGGGATTTTAAGCCTGGCTTAT
>DNZD01000282.1 GCA_003504855.1 Cytophagales bacterium | reverse complement strand
GTCGGTGTTCTTCACCGACTGATGTGGGTTGAATGATCCCATGGTCCCGGTTAAGAAAACCGGCACATACTAGTCTTGGTCGGTGTTCCCGTTAGTCCCGGTCGGTGTTCTTCACCGACCGATGTGGGTTGAATGATCCCATGGTCCCGGTTAAGAAAACCGGCACTAACTATTCAGGAAAACCGGCACAGGCAAGTAATCCGTCAGGAACTCCGGATTGTTCTATTGCAGATGTCCAATGAATTTGCGGCCATGCAATGGTCATTTCGATTTCCGGATTTCACTACATCAACATGCTTTGAATGGAAGCCACTCTTAGCTGACAATCGTGCAAAAGACATTATCATCGAAAGTCTTAGATACCTGGTGTTAGATCAACGAGTTGTTGTTTATGGATTTGTAATCATGTCAAATCACATTCATTTAGTCTGGCAAATCATTGGTGATCGTAGTCTTGCCCAAGTGCAGCGAGATTTCTTGAGATATACTTCTCAGCGGATTTTGCAATTGTATCGGAATATTAATTCCCCGATGTATGATGAGTTGGTGATTGCTGCCAATGATCGAATGCGAACTGTATGGCAGCGAAGGTCGTTTAGTCGATCGATTCAGTCCAGGAAATTCCTGAATCAAAAAATCAACTATATCCATAATAATCCCACAAAAGCCGGACTTTGCAAGAAGCCAGACGATTATAAATACTCAAGTGCGGGTTTCTATCTGTTAAACAGAACTGAATGGGATTTTTTAAGCCATTATGATGGGTAGTGATCCCAAGGTGCCGGTTAAGAAAACCGGCACATACTAGTCGGTGTCTTCACCGACCAGATAATCAAAGCAAAGGCTTAATCACTTTCGTAAGATTCGCGGCGACAATGCGGTGACCTTCTGCATTGGGATGAATACCATCAGCCTGATTAAGCTTTTCAATGCCGCCAACTCCTTCCAGCAGGAAAGGCATAAACGTGACCTTATTCTTTGATGCCAGATCGCGGAACACTGCCTGAAATCCTTTTGCGTATTCTGGTCCCATGTTGGGAGGAACCATCATCCCTGCCAGCACAATCTTGCAGGCAGGATACTTGGCGCGGACGCGGTCAATGATGGTCTGAAGGTTCTTTTTGGTTTGGTCGACGGGCAGACCTCGCAGGCCGTCATTGCCACCGAGTTCCAGGACGAATATGTCAATGGGTTGACGCAGGATCCAATCGATGCGGCTCAATCCACCGGCCGTTGTCTCTCCACTGAGCCCTGCGTTAACTACCCGGGCATTTACTCCCTGCTTTACCAGGGATTTCTCCACCTGGGCGGGGAAGGCATCTTCCGGGTCCAGACCGTATCCGGCGGACAAGCTATCGCCAAAAAAGAGAATGACTTTAGGGGGTGGGGCGGCCTGCACCAGCAGCAGTGCCACAATAAAGAGTGCTATCTTACCGACCATAGCTAAAGATGCTTTCGTCTTAAACAATTTTCGGTAATTAACGATTTATTTCAGGATACGTTCATATTGATATGGCAGAAATACTTTTAGCGGCGGAGAACCTCACCAAAGCCTACCCGTCAGGCGACAAGAAGCTGGTGGTGCTGGACAATGTCTCCTTCACCGTAGCACAAGGGTCGAGGATATCGATTATCGGCCCATCGGGTAGCGGCAAGACTACACTGCTGGGCCTCTGTGCCGGACTTGATGTCCCCAGCTCAGGAACCGTATCCCTGATGGGTTTCAAGCTCAATGCCATGGATGAAGACGACAGGGCATACTTGCGTAACCAATACACCGGATTTGTATTCCAGAATTTCCAGTTGCTGCCAACCCTGACGGCACTTGAAAATGTGATGGTGCCCCTGGAACTCCGCGGTGAGCGGAATGTACAGCCAAGGGCCAAGGAATTATTGGGTCGGGTTGGACTGGGTGATCGACTTCATCATTACCCCACCCAACTTTCGGGGGGCGAACAGCAACGCGTGGCCATTGCAAGAGCATTCATCACCTCTCCGAAGATTTTGTTCGCGGACGAGCCCACCGGAAACCTGGATGAGGAGAATGCAAATCAGATTATCAATTTGTTGTTTGGTATCAACGGCGAGGAAAAGACAACCCTTGTGCTGGTGACCCATAACCTGGAATTGGCCCGGATGACCGATCATATCCTGCAGATGAAAGGTGGCCGCATTGCTGACGAAAGAACGGTCACCGCATGATCGAATATATTATCAAATTGAAGCGAACGGTCCGGCCGTTATGGCGTGACCAGTGGGTGTGGACCATGGCCCTGCGGGATGCAAGACACAATGGTCGCCGGTTGTTCCTGCTCATTGCCTCCCTGATTACTGGTATTGCCGCCGTCGTGTCTATCGGTTCGTTGAATTATTCGCTGCAGGAAGCATTGAATCAAAATGCTAAAGAACTGCTCGGTGCAGATGTTGTTATCAATAGCAACCGGAAGTTCGAAAAGGATATTACCTCTTTTATTGATACCGCAAAGGTGACCACCGCTTATGAGGCCGAGATGGGCTCTATGGTGATGTTCATGAATACCCAGCAGTCGAGGTTGGTGAAGCTTACAGCCCTGGCGGGTGACTTCCCGTTTTATGGCAAGCTGGAGGCCCAACCCGAAAACGCATATTCCATCATGAAGTCGGGCCGCTTCGTGATGCTCGATGAGTCTTTGGCCAGACAATATGAAGTCAGCTCTGAAGACTCCATCAAGATTGGCACTACCATGTTCAAGGTTGCTGGCGTGGTCACAAAGATTCCGGGAGGAGGCGCCATCACCTCAACCCTGGCACCTTCGGTGTACATCGCGCTCCGCGAACTGGACTCCACCGGCCTGGTGCAATTCGGCAGCCGGGTCAGTTACCGGATGTTTGTTAAGACTACATCAAAGGTACAGACGGATAAGTTGGTGGAAGGTATCAAGCCTATCGCGAAGAAGTCCGGGTATTCGTGGGAGACAGTAGAGGGCAGGAAAGAGGGACTGGGCAGAAGCTTTAAATCAGTCTATCAGTTCTTTTCGTTGCTGGCCTTCGTTGCATTGATTTTGGGATGCATCGGCGTAGCGAGCTCCGTGCATATCTATGCCCGGGAGAAACGCGATGAGGTAGCCGTTTTGCGTTGCATCGGGTCATCTGGTTGGCAGGCTTTTAACATTTACTTTATCCAGATATTCTTTCTGGGTATCCTAGGGAGTGTGCTGGGCGCGATCCTGGGAGCAGGAATTCAGAAACTGATTCCGGTGGTCTTTAAGGATTTTATTCCGGTGGAGATCCCATTTGCTGTCTCCTGGGCCGCTGTGGGCGAGGGATTGTTGCTGGGCGCCGTTGTGTCTATTCTCTTTGCTATTCTTCCGCTTGTATCTATTCGTTTTGTGCCGCCACTCACGGTACTACGGGCAGATTTTACACCGGCGAAGAGATTCTCACGCATGCGATGGGCGGCTATCATAGGGATTATTTTGTTCCCCATTATTGCAGCTTCCTATCAGACATCCAGTCTGGTGACAGGATTGGCATTTACAGGCGGACTTGCGCTGGCTTTGGGCTTGCTGGCTGCTGTGGCGTGGGGCCTGCTCAAATTGGTCCGGCGCTTTTTCCCCCGCAATGCCCGGTTCGTGTTTCGCCATGCGCTGTCCAATTTGTATCGTCCCAACAACCAG
>DNZD01000004.1 GCA_003504855.1 Cytophagales bacterium | reverse complement strand
CCCCGGTCCAGTTCCAGGATCCATCCGGCAACGTTATCCAGAAAGTATCGGTCGTGGGTCACGGCGATGATCGTGCCCTTGTATTGACGCAGGTGCTCTTCCAGCCACTGTACCGACTCAGCGTCAAGGTGGTTGGTAGGTTCATCCAGCAGCAACACATCGGGTTCCTGGAGCAACAGGCGGCACAAGGCCACGCGACGCTTCTCACCACCTGACAAGTTGGTCACCATGGAGTCTGGGGGAGGGCACCTCAGCGCATCCATGGCCCGCTCCAGCTTGTGATCCAGTTCCCAGGCACCAATTGCATCCAGCTTTTCCTGGATGGCACCTTGCTTCTCAATCAGCTTCTCCATCTTGTCCGGATTCTCCATGATTTCCGGATCAGCAAACTTCTCATTGATGGCCTCAAATTCCTTCAGCAGGTCAACCGTGGCTTTGACGCCCTCTTCTACGATCTCCTTAACAGTCTTGGTTTTGTCCAGATCGGGCTCCTGTTCCAGCAAACCCACCCGGAAGGTCTGATCAGAAACCACCTCACCCTGAAACTCCTTGTCCAGGCCGGCAATAATCCGCAACAATGACGACTTTCCCGATCCGTTGAGACCGAGTACGCCTATCTTGGCGCCGTAGAAGAAGGAGAGGTAAATATTCTTTAATACCTGTTTATTGGGCGGGTAGATTTTATTCACCCCGGCCATGGAGAAAATTATTTTTTCGTCAGCCATGAACTTCGGTTTTTAGGGATAGCAAATATGGCGTTTTTGGGCCATTTCTGCCTGCCCCCTGACCGGTTTTGAGGTTACTTTTCCGGATTTCAAACTATCGACGATGGCCTATTGACTATGGGCCATTTAATTCTATTTTTGCGGAAAATCTAAAAGCGGACTATGTACTGGACATTGGAATTAGCATCTTATCTCGAGGACGCTCCGTGGCCAGCCACGAAGGATGAATTGATTGACTTTTCGATTCGCTCTGGCGCTCCTCTCGAGGTGGTCGAAAACCTGCAGGAACTGGAGGACGATGGCCAGCCCTATGAAAGCATTGAAGAGATATGGCCGGACTATCCTACGAAGGAAGACTTCTTCTTCAACGAAGACGAATACTAACCTGTAATAAACCAAATAGAGAAAGCTGATCTGTACAGGTCAGCTTTTTTGTTTTAGCAAGGCTTCCGCCACCACCAGATCTTCCGGTGTGGTGATCTTGATGTTTTCATAACTGCCTTCAAACAGGGAGATGCTGAACCCGGCGCGTTCTGCAACACTGGCGTCGTCGGTCATCGTAGCATCTTCCTTTTGCTGATAAGCCTTCCGGATCAGAGACAGGTCAAATGTCTGCGGTGTCTGGATCAGGCGGAACCTCGAACGGTCCACTGCACGCGTAGTGTCCTGATCGGTCATGCGGATTGACTCCTTCAGGCGGACTGCTGCAATCGCTGTCTTGTGTGCCGCCGCCAACCGGAATGAGGCACCGATAATGTCCTCACTGATCAAAGGACGTACACCGTCATGGATGGCTACGAGGCCGTCGCCGGATAATACAGCGAGTCCATTGCGTACGGATTGAAAGCGGGTCTCGCCACCGTCAACGAGTGTTATTGAATTATGTACCTGATGTTCCTGGGTGATGCGCACCCACGTATCCCGGTCGTCAGCAGGCAGTACCAGGACAACGGGCAACTGCGTGTTGTACCGATGGAACGCATCCAGGGTGTGCAGCAGAATGGGCCGACCGTTCAGCGGAAGAAATTGTTTCGGCAATGTACCGGGAATACGCGTACCCTTGCCACCGGCAACGACTAACGCATATTCCCTAACAGCCACGGTCTTGTTGCTTTTCGTCAGATGATCAGCATGGCGTCACCATAGGTGAGAAACTTGTATTTCTCCTTCTTGGCGACCGCATAGGCTTGCATGGTCAACTCATATCCGCCAAAAGCGCAGGCCATCATGAGCAGCGTTGACTCAGGCTGGTGGAAGTTGGTGACCAACGCACTGCAGATCTTAAAGTCATACGGCGGGAAGATAAACTTGTCGGTCCACCCTTCACGCTCTTTCAGGCGGTTACTGGCCGACACGGCCGTCTCCAGGGAACGCATGGACGTTGTGCCAATGGCACAAATCCGATTCTTATTGTCGAGTGCCGCATTGACCACGCGAACAGCTTCAGGACCCACGATGAAATTTTCAGAATCCATCTTGTGCTTTGTCAGGTCCTCTACGTCTACCGCACGGAATGTTCCCAGTCCGATGTGCAGCGTAACGTAGGTCATGTCGATGCCTTTCAATTGCATCCGCTTCATGAGTTGACGTGTAAAGTGCAATCCGGCGGTAGGCGCTGAAACGGCACCTTTCTTGGTTGCGTAAATAGTTTGAAAACGCTCTTTGTCGGCGGGCTCAATCTTGCGCTTGATGTACTTGGGGAGGGGTGTCTCACCGAGGGTCTCCACGATCTTGTCAAAGGCTTCAGAGTCGCCATCGAACAGGAAGCGGATGGTGCGGCCACGGGAAGTGGTGTTGTCAATTACTTCGGCCACCAGGTCGCCATCGCCAAAGTAAAGTTTGTTGCCAACCCGGATTTTGCGGGCCGGATCTACCAACACATCCCAAAGGTGCATCTCCTTGTTCAGTTCGCGGAGGAGAAACACTTCAATCTTTGCTCCGGTCTTCTCCTTGCGTCCATACAGACGGGCCGGGAACACCATGGTGTCGTTGCCAACAAATACATCTCCGGCGTCGAAGTAGTCAACTATATCTTTAAATGCTTTGTGCTCGATTTTGCCGGTGTCTTTGTGGATTACCATCAGGCGCGAATCGTCGCGGTTCTCGGCAGGATGTAAGGCGATGAGGTTATTGGGAAGGTCAAACTTGAAACCAGATAATTTCATGGGCAGGGTATTTTAGATATGCTGAAACTCAAATGTGAATACTAACAGGAGTTGCCGCTGGGGCAAAAAGTTTCCGGACAGGGTAGAAGGGAGCCGGGGAATCAGAAGACATGTCATAAGCTTACGGGCTTTGGCCTCTTGTCAGGAGGACCTCTTTGAACGAGGCTGCAAAGCTAAAGAAACTACCCTGAAATGCAATCCAGAGTCCCTAAATTGGTCAGGTTTCCCGACAACCAGGCCCGCAGATTAGCCGTTAACCGCCTATGCTTGTAATTCGCCTCATTGGGGAGAGTTTTGCCTTCGCCTGGAAGGCACTTCGATCCAACATCCTCCGCACCATCCTCTCTTTGCTGGGTGTCACAGTAGGAATTTTCGCCATTATCGCGGTGTTCACGCTGGTGGACTCGCTGGAGAAAAGCATCAAGTCCAGCTTCGACTTCCTGGGCTCGGATGTGATTTACATGCAGAAAATGCCCTGGACTGCTGAGGGCAATGGACCGTACAAATGGTGGGAGTACTTCCGCCGCCCCACCTTGTCAGTGAATGAATACCGTTTTCTCCAGGCCAATCTCCGAAACCAGGAAGCCATGTCGATCTATGCGTTCAAGGGCAACGCTACCGTGAAGCGGGGCAACAGCAGCCTGGGTCAGGTGTTGCTGCGCGGGGTAGGAGATAACTATGAAAAAATCAGGGAAGTAAACGTAGAGCAAGGTCGCTACTTCACCAGCGACGAAGTAGATGGTGGCCGCAACGTGGCAGTACTCGGTTATGAAGTAGCCGCAACGCTCTTTCCCAAACAGGAAGACCCCATCGGTCAGTTTGTGAAGGTAAAAGATGTGAAATACAAAGTCATCGGCGTGATCAAACGCGAAGGACAGAGTTTCATCGGAATGCAAAGCAATGATTTCAACGTGTATGTGCCCTACAACTCCTTTCGGAAATTGTATCAAACCGGTACGGGTCTGTGGTATGAAATAGAATCTACCGTAGGTATCAAAGGCAACCCAACGGATATTGGTCTCGTGGAACTGGAGAATGAATTGAAGGGCATGATGCGGGTGCGTCGCGGGCTAAGACCGGTCCAGAAAGATAACTTCGCCATCAACCGCCCGGAGGCGATTATGAATACCATCGGGCAATTGTTTGACGTGGTGGGATTGGCCGGTTGGATCATCGGAGGATTCTCTATCCTCGTAGGGGGCTTTGGTATTGCGAATATCATGTTTGTATCCGTGAAGGAAAGGACATCCATCATCGGCCTGCAGAAATCGCTGGGTGCCAAAAACTACTTTATCCTCTTTCAGTTTCTGTTTGAAGCGGTCTTCCTCAGTCTGATAGGAGGTCTGGGGGGCATCCTCCTGGTATTCTTGCTTACCTTGATTCCCTTTGGTAGCCTGGATGTTGCACTCAGCTTCAAAAACATCATGTTGGGGCTGGGCGTATCGTCCGTGATCGGTCTGGTGTCCGGTATCGTGCCAGCGGCAGTGGCTGCCCGGCTGGACCCGGTTATCGCCATCCGATCCTAACCTGAAGGTCAGTTCTTTCCGCTCGCCAAAAATCCCACAACCAGAAGGCAAAGAATAGCGTTATTTGCGCTATGCTGGTATTACGATTAATCGGTGAGAGCTTTGCCTTTGCCTGGAAGGCCCTCAAATCCAATGTGCTCCGCACGATTTTGTCACTCCTGGGTGTCACAGTGGGCATTTTTGCCATTATCGCTGTGTTTACCCTTGTGGATTCGCTTGAGTCCAATATCAAATCGAGCTTCGACTTTTTGGGTACCGGTGTGATCTACGTAGGCAAAATGCCGTGGGCCCCCGAGGGCAACGGGCCTTACAAGTGGTGGGAATACTGGCGGAGGCCGACCCCTTCCTATAGCGAATACAAGTTTCTCAATGCCACCATGCGCAACAAGACAGCCATGTCAATATTCGCAGTTAAAGGCAATGCCGTAGTACGCAATGGAAACAACAGCATCGGTCAGATTGCCCTGCGGGGAACAGGTGAGTCGTATGATGAAATTTATGAAGTCAACGTGGCCCAGGGCCGGTACTTTACCCGCGATGAGATTGACGGTGGCCGTTCCGTAGCCATTCTCGGGCATGAGGTGGCCTTGACCCTATTCCCCAATGGAATGGATCCTGTTGGTCAGGAGGTGAAGGTGAAGGACATGAAATACAAAGTCATTGGCGTCATCAAGCGGGAAGGGCAAAGTTTTTTGGGCACACCCAGCAATGACTTTTCCGTATTGATACCCTATCATTCTTTCCGCAAACTGTACCAGACCGGTACCGGCCGTTGGAATGAACTTCAATCGACCATTGGTATCAAAGGATCCGAAACCGACCTGGGTCTGGTAGAACTGGAGAATGAAATCAAAGGACTCATGCGATCTCGTCGTGGTTTGCGTCCGATCGAAAAAGACAACTTTGCCCTCAACAGACCGGAAGCGATCATGAATGCCATCGGTAAACTCTTCGATGTGGTGGGATGGGCCGGCTGGATCATCGGTGGATTTTCAATCCTCGTCGGTGGCTTCGGAATTGCCAATATCATGTTTGTTTCTGTTAAAGAACGCACCAGCATCATTGGTCTTCAGAAGTCACTTGGCGCCAAGAACTACTTCATCCTGTTCCAGTTCTTGTTTGAAGCAATTTTCCTTAGCCTCATTGGAGGACTGGGTGGTATCCTGCTGGTATTCATGCTGACCTTCATACCGTTCGGCAGCCTCGAAGTGGTACTCAGCTTTAAGAACATTGTCCTCGGTCTCGGGGTGTCATCAGTGATCGGACTTATTGCAGGTATTGTGCCTGCTGCGGTTGCTGCCCGACTGGATCCGGTTATTGCCATCCGCTCCTGATTTGAATCAATCATAAAGAAAAAGGTCGCGAACATTTCGCGACCTTTTTTATTGAATGTTAATGGAGGCTATCCTTCTTTTTCTTCAAGCACCTTCGCGCCATCGGCCGTGGACAACTTTTCCTTGATCTTCTTCTCCAGATCTTCCATCAGTTCCGGATTGTCTTCGATCAACTGCTTCACCGCATCACGACCTTGTCCCAGCTTGTTGCCATTGTACGAAAACCAGGAGCCGGACTTCTGAATGACGTTCAGTTCAACACCGATGTCAACGATTTCACCTGACTTGGAGATGCCGCGTCCGTACATGATATCAAATTCAACCACCTTGAAGGGAGGTGCTACCTTGTTCTTCACCACTTTCACCCGCACGCGGTTTCCGGTGATGTCATCAGCCGCTTCTTTGATTTGACCGATGCGACGGATATCGAGACGCACGGAAGCGTAAAACTTCAGGGCGTTTCCACCGGTTGTTGTTTCCGGGTTACCAAACATGATTCCAATCTTCTCACGCAACTGGTTAATAAATACACAGGCGCATCCTGTTTTGCTGATCGTCCCCGTCAGTTTCCGCAGGGCCTGGGACATCAGACGTGCCTGAAGACCCATCTTGCTTTCTCCCATTTCGCCTTCGAGTTCAGCCTTGGGTACCAATGCCGCCACCGAGTCGATGACAATAATATCAATGGCGCCGGAACGAATCAGATGTTCGGCGATTTCAAGGGCCTGTTCGCCATTGTCCGGCTGTGAGATCAACAGGTTCTCCGTATCAATCCCCAGTTTTTCAGCATAGGATTTATCGAAGGCGTGTTCAGCATCAATAAATGCAGCAAGCCCGCCTTTGCGCTGCGCTTCCGCGATGGCGTGCATCGTCAGGGTAGTCTTACCGGAAGATTCAGGTCCGTAGATTTCTGTCACCCGGCCGCGTGGAATGCCTCCTATGCCGAGGGCTATATCCAAACCCAGTGATCCCGTGGAGATCGCCGGAACGTCAATGACCTTCTGGTCGTTCAGTTTCATCACGGTGCCCTTTCCGTACGCCTTCTCCAGTTTGTCAATCGTCAGCTGCAGGGCCTTCAGTTTCTCTTTGTTGTCGCTCATATAAATAGGTGTGTTTGTTACGCTTCGAAGGGGTTGAAATTACCACTTCAATAATAATAAGGGAAACGAGATCCTGGAATTGTTTGCGTGTCCGATATTCCGGATTGATTTTAACTGGCTAACCGTTAACGAATAACGACTAACAATCTTAATTTGCACTTTCATGCTGCAACGCGTTTCTTTTTTCCTGTTTCTACTCATCGGAATGGCCAATCCGGCCCTGGCCCAGCTCAATAACCGGGTTTTTCAGGATGCGCAAACCATCAATGAAGCTGACTCGGGAAAGCTCTACCTGGGCATGAATACCCTCGGATTTTTTAAGAACAACGAGTATTTCCGAACCATCGTTGACGGCTATACGCTGTATGGTTATCAGTTTCAGCCAGTGGTGAGCTATCACCTCACTAAAAATATACGGATTGACGCCGGTGGTTATTTTCAGAAGGACTTCGGAAACAACAAATTTACGACTAGCGCTCCGGTATTCACCTTTAAGTGGCAAAAGAAGGCCTACTCCGTCATCTTTGGTAACCTCGAAGGAAGCCTCAACCACAACCTGATTGAACCGCTCTATGATTTTGAGCGCGTACTCAACAACCGCCTTGAAACCGGCACCCAACTTAAGCTCAACCGCGAAGACCTGTTCGTTGACATGTGGATCGACTGGCAATACATGCAGTACTGGCGAGACACACGGCAGGAACAACTGGTGGCGGGCCTTTCCTTGCAAAAGCGAATCGCAAAGATCGGACAGGGAGAACTGAGTGTTCCCTTCCAGGTGGTATCGCGACATCAGGGCGGGCAACTCGACATCGCCGGCTTACCCATTCAAACATTGGTTAATTATGCTGCCGGTATCCAATGGAAGCAAAACCTGGAAGGTCGGATTAATGGCATTACCGTGAATGGCTTTTACGTCTATGACAAAGACATCACCAAAACGCGGCAAGCTTATATCGATGGAGATGGATTTTATGCCAATGCCACCGTATCCACCCGCTTTGGGTTGAACGTGATGGCCAGCTATTGGTCGGCACGTGAATTTATGGCCTTCGATGGCGGCCCCACGTACCAGGCGGTATCCACCTTCGATAACTACCGGATACAGCCCCGGCCCAACCTGATGATCTTCCGTTTTCTATACGACTACAAACTCACCGACAAATTATACCTCTCGCTCCGGTACGAACCCTACTTTGATCTTTCATTCAAGACATTCCAATATTCATATGGATTGTACGTTAACTACCGGGATCGTTACTTCCTGACGCAGAGAAAGAAATAGTCATGCTTCGCAAAATCCTGGGTGTCCTGTTGGTGGTCGTGGTGGTTCTCATATTCATCTACCGCGATCTTTTGATGTACGCCATCGGTCAGGGCTACGGTCAGTTAAAAATTGTGTACGAGGCGCGGCCGGTGGAAACTTATATGAACGACCCGGCATTTCCGGATTCCCTCAAAGCCAAGCTCCGCTTGATCGAGGAGGCACGACGCTTCGCCATTGATTCGCTGGGACTCCATGATACGGACAACTACAAGACCTTGTATGACCAGCAAGGCCAGGAGTTGATGTGGGTTGTTACGGCCTGCGAACCTTTCCGTCTTAAGGAAAAAGTGTGGGAGTTTCCGGTGGTGGGCGCAGTGCCGTACAAAGGTTTCTTTAATCGCGAAAAGGCGGTGAAAGAAAAGGAAGCATTGGAGAAAGACAACTATGATGTGAGCATCAGAAACCCCGGTGGGTGGAGCACACTGGGTTGGTTTACTGATCCGATCCTCAGCAACATGCTGCGGCGTGGCGACGGTGACCTGGCAAGTTTGATTATTCATGAGATGGTACATGCCACCTTGTATGTGAAGGATAGTGCGGAGTTCAATGAAAACCTCGCATCTTTTATAGGTGATCGGGGTGCCGAGTTATTTCTCATCCGCACCCGTGGCGATACCTCGCAGGCGCTGCGCGAATTCCGGGGCGATGACAGCGACTACCGGAAGGTGACACAGCATATGCTGCGAGCTGCCCGCAAGCTCGACAGCTTATACCAAACTTTTGCGGACAGCGATTCCCTGTCAGTCAAGAAGCAGCGAAAGCAAGCCTTCATCCAGCGGATTGTCGACAACCTCGATACCCTGTCGCTCAGCGATCCAAGACCCAGGTCAAAGCGGTTCGCGAAACGACTGCCCAACAACACCTACTTCATGGGTTTCAAAACCTATGAATCCAAACACGACCGCATGAAAGAAGAGTGGTCTACCATCTACCACCATGACCTGCGGTTGCTCATCCGCAGCTACAAAGACCGGTACCCCTACTTGTAGTCCAGATTAAGAATTTGTTAAACCCGTAACCCTGGTTTTTAATTGGGTTGTTTTGGGGTACTTTTGATGGTCATTAATAACCATGGGTAAAAAAGCCGCTTACAAAGTTTTGGTGGTAGATGATGAAGAACCCATTCAGGAACTCCTCAACTACAACCTCGAAAAAGAGGGTTATGATGTAAAAACAGCCGGTAATGGTCAGGTGGGCGTAGAAATCGCACGCCGCTTTAAGCCGGATCTGGTCCTGCTCGATATCATGATGCCCGTGATGGATGGCGTAGAGGCCTGCCGCCAACTGCGGGCCATGCCGGAATTGGCCAAGACATTTATCATTTTTCTTACAGCGCGCTCAGAGGAATATTCTGAAGTAGCAGCATTTGATGTAGGCGCGGATGATTACATCACCAAGCCCATCAAGCCCCGCGCGCTCATGAGCCGCATCAACGCATTGTTCCGCCGTGACTCGAAAAGTAAACCAGCCGCATCGCAGATTGCCATGGGCGAATTGATTATTGACCGGTCCAGCTATACCATCAAACTTAAAGACCGCGAAATCAACCTGCCGAAAAAGGAATTTGAACTCCTTTTCTTTCTTGCCCAGCATCCGAATAAGGTTTTCAGTCGCGATGAGTTGCTGCAGCACATCTGGGGCGCCGACGTGTATGTGCTCGCCCGTACCGTGGATGTACATATCCGTAAGGTGCGCGAGAAAATCGGAGAGGATTACATCACCACGGTGAAAGGGGTGGGGTATAAATTCAATACAATCTAAAGGGATATGGTGTACAGCGCCCGTACAATGGCCCTGCTATTGGCAGTGCTCATTGCGCTGGTGACCGTGCTTTTTTTGTCGCTGGTTGATTCAGTAAACCAGGAGGCCCTGCTCGTAGCTGGCGTGATTAGTTTCTCCGGATCCTATTTGCTCGTATATGTCACGTTGGAGTTCCTCGTGTTTCGCGAGATCAATAAGATATACAAGATGTTGGGCAAGTTGAAGAAGAAAGAACTGGGCGGCATCCAGGGTCAGAAGTCAGGTGCCCTTAACCCGATCAAAGATATCAATGAAGAAATTTACTCCTTCGCCTTGCTGAAGCAAAAGGAGATCGATGAACTCAAGAAACTGGAGGCCTTCCGGAAGGAGTTTATTGCCGATGTATCTCACGAATTGAAGACCCCGATTTTCGCTGCCCAGGGATTTGTTCACACCCTGATCGATGGAGCAGTTAACGACAAACAGGTAAGAACCAGGTTCCTGAAGAAAGCCGCCAAGAGCCTGGACGGCCTTGATATGCTGGTGCAAGACCTCCTCACGCTGTCACAAATCGAGACAGGAGACATCAAGATGAAATTCGAAATGATAGACCTGCACAAATTGTGTGTGGAGGTGGTTGATCAATTTGAAGAGAAGGCCCAGAAAAAAAACATCAAACTCAGGGTCAACGACATCAACGGCAAAGGCCAGGTATGGGCCGACTGGCAGCGTATTTCGCAAGTGGTCACCAACCTGGTATCCAATGCCATCAGCTACACGCCCGAAGGTGGTGAGGTGGTGGTGTCATTCGATGTGTCCAAGAAAAACATCACCACCCTGGTGACTGATACCGGTGAGGGCATTCCGGCGCAGCACATCACCAGAATTTTTGAGCGCTTCTATCGCGTTGACAAAAGCCGAAGCCGTGAAAAGGGGGGTACTGGTCTCGGGCTGGCCATTGTAAAACACATCCTCGAAGGACATGGCACCCGTGCCGAGGTAGAGAGTACCGTGGGGAAGGGATCTACGTTTAGTTTTAAGCTTGCCCGCACCAAACCCGGCGAAGACAGGGAATAATCATTCCTTATTCCCAAATTTGCGCACCCGATTTGATTTGAAAGCGCGAATCTCCTTTTCTGACTTAGTCCTGTTCTCCAACCCGGATTACCTGGTGATCAGTAAGCCGCCATTTATTTCGACTCTGGATGACCGGGTGGAGCCGACGAATATTCTGGAATTGGCCCGTGGCTCGGAGCCGGACCCCCAGGTGTGTCACCGG
>DNZD01000056.1 GCA_003504855.1 Cytophagales bacterium | reverse complement strand
TCAACTTCCTTGGTAATATCGATGGCTATCCCGCCTACCAGTCGTTGCCCCATTACCCCCGTAAAGGAAAATCGGATGGCACGCCATGATCCTATCGGCATGGTAAATGTGTTCTCCATCATCCCATCCTTTTCGATCAGTTGGGCGTCGGACAGGCGCATGCCCTTGGCGATATCCGGGGGGAAAAGATCATAAACGGTTGCTCCTTTCCAATTATTAGGATGCTCACCAAATACCCGGGTCCATGCCTTATTGACATAGGTGAATTGTCCATGATCGTCAATCATCCACGCCACAAAAGGAGTTGAGTCCATAAAGATGTTGAACCGCTCCTCGCCCGCCACAATCTGCTCTTCGTTCAGCTTTTGCTCGGTGATGTCCAGGTGCATGATAACAGCACCCGATGGAATTTGCTGCAGGGGCGCCACCATAATGCGGAACCAGGCCTGAGACTTGTCATTTACTTGATGACTATACTCGAAGTTAAATGTGCCAGTCTTTCCTTCGAGAACTGACCTGATGCCAGCGGTCACTGCAGCTACCGGATCTTCCGTTGCACCTAATGTGCGTTGGCCGATTTCCAGGTAATTGTCGCCGATACCCAGGGAGGCACCGATGAATCCTTTGCCCCTCGCCACATTAATCCACTCCTGATTTACTTCAATAATAACGCCCTTACCATCAATCAGTGCAATGCTGGCAGGCAGCGTATTTAAAATAGTAGATAGTCTTTCTGCCGTAAGTCGTTGGTGCTCGTGCAACAGGGCGATCTGTTCCTCGGCATCGTGCCGGCTGGTAACATCCCTAAGGTTAGCTACGATAGCATGAACATGAGGCTCCGCAAGGAGGTTATTCAACGTGCCTTCCATCCACTGATAGTGACCTTTGCGATGGAGGAAACGCAACGAAAAAGGTATAGGCACCTGATGGTGCTCTGCCAAAATACGTTTGACCGTATAGAATTTCTCTTTGTCTTCAGGGTGAACGAAAGAATCAATGCTCATCCCATTGCGCTCATTAGTGGGGAATCCGGTAAGATCCACCACACTCGGACTTTCGTAGGTAATCGTACCCAGGGCATCCATCAGGATGATGCCATCTGAAGTATTCTCAAGCATAGCCTTGTAATAACTTTCAGAGGCTTCCACTTTTAGGGTGGTCATCTTCTTTTCGGTTACATCAGCCACCAGCGAGACAAAGTACCCGGGCTCCGGACTGTACACAGAGGCCTCGATCCAAAGCTCACGCGATTTGATGTACGTTTCAAATTTTCCCGACTGACCGCGTAGTGCAGCCTGGCTCAGGAAATCCCTCACATCACGGTTACGCAAACCAGGTGTGACTTCTGAAGCCTTGCGTCCGCTGAGGTTCGCAGCACCTGCCATTCTTTCAAAGTTCTGATTGACAGAAATGAATTCTACGTCTACTGCTTTCCCCTCTTCAAAAATTACCCTGCCATAAGCAAATCCATCCAACAGGTTGTCAAATAAGTTCCGGTACAGCTTCTCACTCTTCTGGAGTGCATGTTCTGCCAATTTTTGCTGCGTAATGTCCCTGGCAATTCCTGCAGCACCCACCAATTCACCATGTGTATTAAACATGGGCGACAGGGTGAGGGAAACAGGTACCAACTGCCCATTTTTCCGTACACGGACTGTTTCAAAGTGATTGATGTATTCTCCATGCGCAAGGCGTTTACCTAATTCCCTGGCCTCATCACGAAGGTAATCAGGTACCGTAATGGTCACCCGTTGACCGACTACTTCACTCGCGGAAAAACCAAACAGTTTTTCAGCACCGTGGTTCCACGTTGAGATTACGCCGTCCAGTGATCCACTGTATATCGCGTCATCAGTTGAATTGACGATGGCAACATACTCACGCTGCTGCTCCTCCAGCAGCTTTCTGTCACTGATGTCCCGGATGATGGATGCCAGAATTATTTCACCCGAAGTCAGCTTAATGATGTTAATACTGACTTCGGCCGGGAAAGACACGTTAACTCGCCGACGGAAATTGAGTTCTCCCCTAAAGTCGCGGCTACCCTGGAGAACGTCTTCCTCTTCCACCCATCGGGGATCTTCCGTATCAATCAAATCCCGGTAGTTTAGCTGGTTCATTTCTTCCGCGTCATAGAGGAAGACCCGGCAAGCCGCCGGGTTAAACGACCGTACCGCACCATCCAGGCTGGTAATTATGATTGCATCAGCATTGTTGTCCACTACCGCCCTGTACCGCTCCTCACTTTCTTTCAGCTTCTGCTCGGCCTCTACCCGATTGGTTACATCCCGCAGGTTGGATACAACCGCACCTACATCCGGATCATCCAAAAGGTTGGTAATGGCGCCTTCCAACCAGTGATCCTTTCCTTCAAAGTCTCGCATCTTTAACCTTGTGATAAAGGGGACTCCTGGACGATTAAAGACTTTGTCCCGCAAATCAAACAGGTCACCGGAAAGGTCTGGTTCCGACATGGACTTGCTTGGTTTACCCAATAATTCAGCCATGGGTACCCCTAGTAACCTCGAAAGCGAAGGGCTTCCGTACAAAAGGCCGCCGTCTTTTCCATTCAATGAGATAATGTCTTCGGCGTGCTCAATCAATGCGCGGAACCTCCGCTCGCTCTTCTCCAATTGCTCTTCGGCAAGCTTTCGCGCTGTTACATCGCGCACGTTGATGACAACCCCGTTCAGCTCAGGTTCATTCAACAAGCTCACAATAGTTCCTTCCAACCACAGGTAATTTCCGGCCTTATGCTTCACCCTGAAAATACACTGAATAGGTTTCCCTGGATTTTCCTTTGCCATTTCTACACGCTGCATGGCGTAGGGCAGGTCATCCGGATGAAAATAATTTACCGGACCAAAGGACGGGCTAGTAATCTCAGACTCCGTGTACCCCAGCATCCGATAGCGCGCAGGCGACTGATACAAGGTTTTTCCGTCCAACGTATGTATGGATATGGCGTCCTGGCTGTTTTCCAGCAACGCCCTGAAACGCCTTTCGTTTGAATACAGTGATTGGGTACGCTGTTCGACCTCGCGTTCCAAACTTGCATTTAACTTCTCGAGCTCATGCTCCGCTCTCTTTAGTGAGGTGATATCATTGTTCGTCTCCAGCACGGTGGAGGGCTCGCCGTTAGCATTCCTCGTAAGCACCCAGTGGCTGGCCACATAAATCATGGTGCCATCTTTGCGGAAATGTTTAAGCTCCCCTATCCATTCGCCACGATCAAGGAGGATTTGCTGGATTTGGTTAACGGGTTGAAAAAACTGGGTCTTCAGGACAGATGTCTTTGGCTTACCCACTACTTCTGCTGCGGTCCATTGGTATAATTTCTCCATCCCGGTGGGCCAAAAAATAATATTGCCGCCAAATTCCCGGACCATTACG
>DNZD01000263.1 GCA_003504855.1 Cytophagales bacterium | reverse complement strand
TCTTTGCCGGTGGTGGATATCTTCCAGGTCAGGTCAATTTGGAGTTGATCTGCAGGCGCTATGTCGTTATTCGTAATAGTCATCGCATGCAGCAAATCGGCTGACGTAGTGCTGATGTTCGCACCCGTGGCGCTGACGAGCGTCAGTCGAATGACGTCGTCGGTATCAATCTGGGTGTCGTCAATAATGGTGACACCCAGGTTGGCCTGTGTTTCGCCGGCCTTAATGGTAACTGTGCTCGCAGAAACAAAATTAAAATCTCCACCCAGGTAGGTAGAGCTGTCAGCGCCAACCCACGTGTAGGTGACTACGACATCCTGTGCGGCTTTGCCGCTGAGGGTAACCACAGCGTTGCCGGTACCCTGACTTTCACTGAAGGAAGACGAGGTTGCCGCAAAACGGACTGTCACGACGGGGGCAACGGAGGACTTGGAGCAGCTGGTCAGCCACAATAAACCTGCGAGAGCAATGAGTGAAGCTGTTCCTTTCATTTCTGTTTTGTTTAAGAGAAAACCCGGAGCGAGTTACCGGTAAGGGCTGTATTGTATGTTGCCAGCGCCCGTGATGCGGGTCCGCCGGTTACACCACCTGTTGAATTGAAGGTAGCGCCATGATTGGGGCAGCGGAATGAATTACTTCCACTCACATATTGAATGGTTGTGCCTTCATGGGTACAAGCTGCGGATACGGCGATGAAAGTTCCGGCGGTGGTATGGGCCACAATCAATCCGTTGGTGGCAAGGTATCCACCCTTGGTCGCAAGGGCACCCGTTGATACATCGAGCGTGAAGTCAACATTGGTGGGGGCTGCCGGCACTACACCACCAGCTTTGCAGCCAGATAGGGAACCACCCAAACATGCTGGCACCATTAAAGCAGCTGCACCTATACCTACCTGTGATAAGAATTCCTGTCGTGTCATATATGATCTTAAAGTTAGTTGGTTAATTAGAAATCAAGCCCTTTTGGTGAATGGGTTAGTGACTATTTTTTCGTCTTACGTTAAAATCAAACCTCAACCGAAGTCCGGCCGACACGGTGAGGCCCTGCAGTTGACCCAAGGTGGGTGAGTCGACAGCGGGGAGATTGATTCGATTGTGTCCGGCGTCGCCAACGATCCGGTAGGAGACTCCTGCAAATAAATTCAGGTGGGGAAGCAGATTGATCTCTGCATGAACACCGGGTTGAATCACCAGAAACGAACGACTGTTGCCTGATCCTGGTCCATCAAATCTTCCGCGCACGAATGGGTTTGGTTGAATAGAAGAGGTCGTGTCAGTGCGTGCCATGCCCAGTCCGACGAGCAGTGGAAAGGTGAGATGAAATTTCTTTTGTGGATTCAACGCATACTCTACCCGCAGGCCGCCATAATGCACGTTCAGATTATCGCGGTTCGGGGTGCCGAAACGGTGATCCTGAATGTTTCGGCCGGTCGTAAATGCTGCGACTCCAATGGATATTGAGCGGTTCAGCGTAAGCATGGCTGACCCACCATAAAACATGGAGAACTTTCCACCCAGGTTGCCGGCCTGCAGTTCAGGGGAGATGCGAAAGCCGAGGGTATTGATGCGCTGAAATTGAAATATGGTCTCAACCGAGTCTTTGTTGTTTTGAGCCAGCAACGGGTTGGCCGCCAGGATCAGCAGGAGGAGGGCAATGGATTTTTTAGTCATGATGGTGGATTATTTAATGAATCACGCGCGAAATCAGCGAATGGTTGGTTGCGCGAAAGGGAGAATCTCCGCAATCGATGGAAAAGGTTTATTTGTTTTCAGTATCGCCAAGGCCTGTTTATAGGTCTACATACATCCCGCACCTGTATAAAGTTTTTTGGCCGACCAACCATTTGGCCGCACCTTGCGTGATGTTGATTACGAGGCCTTAAAACCTAAACGCCATCGAAGACGAACGTCAATTGCAGGAGCTGATTTCGGCCTGCCGTAAAGGGGACCGGAAGAGTCAGGAAAAGCTGTACAAGCAATTCTATGGCTTTGCCATGGGTATATGTCTTCGATATGCCCGTTCGCGTGATGAGGCGACAGAAATTCTGAACGATGGGTTTTATAAGATCATGACCAACCTGGATCGTTACACACCGGGGCTGTCGTTTAAAGGCTGGCTGCGCCGGATCATGACGAACGCTTCGATTGACCACTTCCGTCGCAATGAGAAGCATTACGATAACGTGGATATTTCCTATGTCAAGAACGAGCATTTGTCTGATGATGTGTTGAGTTCGTTGTCGGAAGAAGTAATCCTCAAGGCCATCCAGGAACTACCCCCGTCGTACCGGATGGTATTTAACCTGTACTGCATGGAAGGGTATAAACATTCGGAGATCGCCCAGAAGCTGAACATCAGCGAGGGCACTTCGAAGGCCAATCTGAATACAGCGCGGATAAAATTGAAAAGAGCCCTCAGCCAGGAGTTTGATTATAATGTTGAGCAAAATGGATGATAACCGATTTGATGACATCATTCGGCAGAAGCTGGATTCTTACGAAGAGCCTTCGTTTGATCCTGCGGCTTTAGCCGGGTTTCACGACCGGATGAATGCCTTCCAGCCGGTGATGTGGTACCAGCGTCCGCTGTCACAATATCTTGTGGCTGCGTCGGTCACGTTATTCACAGTGGTGAATGCCTGGCTTTTCTGGCCATCGTCTACAACCATGCCCGCTACCCATGGCTCTTCTTCCCACGAACAGGTGGTCATCGATTCCATGAGCCGTGAAGTGAACCGGATCAACCGTAAATATTCACTGGTCATCCGAGAACGGGATTCGGCTATTCAGCTTTCCCTGCGTCGCCCGCGAACGGTATATGTTGCCGAACCTGCCAAGCAGGGCCCCGGACTCTACATGGGAAAAACATCTGATATCCCCGCGGATGTATATCATGTGCTTCTCGTGAAGCGCATGATTGTTACCGACAATGGCTATGCCTGGCTGGTGAACCCCGAAAAAGAAAATGGTATATACGACCGCTACGCGGCCTTGCCAGTGAAAGAGGTAGGTGCAGACTATCCCTGGCCACAGGCCGGATGGAAAGAGCTTAGTTTAAAGAGTGAGCCTGCGACTGTGGTTGCGCTTAACAAGCCGAAGAGCAATCAGATCTCCGTAAAAATGCGAACGGTGATTGAGAAACACTATATGAAAGGTATTGGCATCAATGTGGCGCCGATTGCCGATCTGGGTGCCAGCGTGTTTTCTATCGGAGAAGGTGGGTTGGTGCCACGCATCGGTGGTACGGCAGAGTGGGTACTCTCGCCCACACTCAGTGTTGAGACAGGACTGGCCTATGGTACAACTACCTTGCACGCCGATAATAACTTCCAAAGCCTCAGCCTTCCTGATCCCGATCCGAGCCTCGGGTTCGTTGAGGGCGTTCAGATCCGGAATTACCTGGCATCAGCGCCACTGGCATTCAAATACCGCCAATGGTACTCTGAGAAAGGTCAGGCATTCCTCCGGTTGGGTTATACGCCATACTATTCCTTTAAACAGGAATACAACATGACCTATGATTTTGATCGCGGTCAACGCCCAATGGGCCCCATGGGTCCGATACCCGATCACCACCGGGTGAGCGCCATCCAAACGGTTAACGAGGGTGGGCTATTTGGGAGCACAGGAACCGTATCGTTGGGCATTACCCGGCAAATGAAGAACAACAATAAAATTGAGGCTTCACTCTTTTATGAAAAGAGCCTGGCCGCCGTGGGTCGCGAAAAAGTAGACATGCAATTGTTCGGCATTCGGGCAGGCTACTGGTTTAATTTGCGCTAATCACTTCTCTCTCCACAAACATATTCGGTCCACATGATGCAGGTACCGCCTGGCAACATTTTATAGGCTTGATGGAATATCAGGAGGCTGACCGTTGTCAAAAGCCAAATTGCGCCTGATAAAACCAATTGCTATGAAATACCTGATGGGAGTAGTGATCGCTGGCGTGTGTAGCCTCTCGCATGCCCAGGAGATGAGAGTGCTGAAAAAAACTGTCCTCGGCGGCCAGGGTGGATGGGATTACCTGAGTGTGGATAGTGACAACCGAAGGATTTACGTTTCCCATAGCACACAGGTAGAAGTGCTGAATGCAGACACCCACGCAAAGATAGGCGTGATCCCCAACCTCAAAGGCGTTCATGGGGTGATCGCCGTCCCGCAGCACGGTCGGGGAATTACAACCAACGGCCGGAGTAACTCAGCTACCATTTTTGACCTCAAGACACTAATGCCTCTGGCCGAACTTACTACAGGAAAAAACCCCGATGCGCTGTTGTATGATGCCTTTTCTGACCGGGTCTTCGTTTTTGACCACAGCGGTGGTACCTGCACGGTGGTGGATATTGCCGGTGCTAAAGTATTGGGTACGGTTGTTCTTGGAGGTGATGCGGTTGAAGCTGGCGTTACGGATGGAAAAGGAACCATCTATGTCAACCTGGAGGACTCCAATGAAATCGTTGCCTTTGACGCGAAATCACTTGCGATCCGGAGCAGAATCAGTTTAGCTCCCTGCAATGAACCCACCGGCATGGCCATCGACACCAAAAATCAATTGATATTCAGCGTCTGTCACAACGAGAAATTAATGGTCGTGAACCTCGCTACCGGAAAAGTAATACGAGAATTACCTATTGGTAAACGGGTAGACGGTGTAACGTTTGATCCTTCGTCAGGACTGTTGGTGAGTTCGAATGGCGAAGGAACAGCTACCGTGCTAAAAGAAATTTCGTCGTCAGAATTCACGGTTGTGGGTAACATAGCCACGATGGTGGGTGCGCGAACCATTGCGCTGGACGCTAAAACACACCATGTATATGTCATGTCTGCTGAATACGGTCCGGCCCCAGCGCCATCGGCAGAGAATCCAAACCCAAGACCTACCGTTGTTCCTGGAACATTTACCTTGCTGGAGTTGGGTTTGCAATAGGCCAGTAAAGTACATTGCAAATATTTTCTGAACGGGATGAAGCAACCTCTCATCATTATTGTGTTTGTCTTGCTGTTTGCAGGTTGCTCACCACGTAATCCATACAACCGTTCTTATGTTGCTGACAAAGTCCGTCAGCAACAGCAATACGAAATCAACCAGGAAAAGAAGGCGGGGAAGTTTGATGTGCCGCCCGGCGTTGAGCTCTCGGATGGCGTTACGGAAGATGAAGCGGTCACCGTCGCCCTGTGGAACAATGCCCAATACCAGGCTGATTTGGTAGGGTTGCAGTTTGCACAGGCAGATCTGACAGATGCGGGCATTATTCAGAACCCATTGGTCCGTTACCTGTCTCCGAACGGTGGCATTGTAGCACAAGGGTATATCTATTTCTACCTCGATGCCATCTGGCAACGACCCAACCGGGTAGCTGCCGCCAAGAGAGATGCCCATCGTGTTGCCGAGAATACCATTCAGCGCACCTTCACCTTGATCCGCGATGTACAAAATGCGTATGC
>DNZD01000210.1 GCA_003504855.1 Cytophagales bacterium | reverse complement strand
CGGCGAAGTCGAGCATGTCGATCTTTTCCAATTGTGTGGCTGCACCGTATTCCGGTGTCATGACATACAACGATACATCGCTGTGGTCGATGATTTCTGTGTCGCTCTGGCCGATACCGGAAGTCTCCAGGATGATCAAATCAAATTGTGCGGCCTTTAATATCTGAATGGCTTCTTTTACATACGCCGACAGCGCCAGATTGGACTGACGGGTTGCGAGCGATCGCATATAGACCCGCGGGCTGTTGATCGCATTCATTCGAATACGATCTCCCAGCAGGGCGCCACCTGTTTTTCTTTTGGATGGGTCCACTGAGACCAGTGCAATGTTTTTCGTAGGAAAATCAAAGAGAAACCGTCGTACCAATTCATCCACCATCGACGACTTACCTGCGCCACCCGTACCGGTTACACCCAGGACCGGCACCGCCTGTTTGCGTGCCAGGGTATGGATGGTTTGGAACACGGCTGCATGCTGATCGGCAAAATTCTCTGCGGCAGAAATCAACCGGGCAATCGACAAAGGATTTCGTGTGGCGAGCCCCTGAACTTCGTCGTTCAAATGGTCACCGGTCGGGAAATCACTTTGACGAACAAGGTCATTAATCATTCCCTGCAAGCCCATGGCACGTCCGTCATCGGGAGAATAGATGCGGGTGATACCATAGTCCATCAGTTCCTTGATTTCGGATGGAAGAATTACCCCGCCACCGCCGGCGAAGATTCTAATGTGACCAGCTCCTTTTTGCTGGAGGAGGTCGTACATGTATTTGAAGTATTCATTGTGACCACCCTGATAGCTGGTCATGGCAATGGCCTGTACATCTTCCTGGATGGCGGTGTTCACTACTTCTTCCACACTGCGGTCATGACCCAGGTGGATCACTTCGACACCTGTCGCCTGTATGATTCGCCGCATGATGTTGATGGCAGCATCGTGGCCATCAAACAGGGAGGCGGCGGTGACCATACGCACCTTGTTTTTGGGTTTATAGGCTTCCTGCTGGGCAGGAGATTTTGGTGCCGTGGCGGTCGTAGCGTGGCTCATGCTTTCGTTCGTTCGACTTCAAAATTACACAAAAGTCAGGAGGAAGCTAACGAGTGGTAGGGGGCTTTCAGGCCGGAATTTTTGTCCAATCAGAAACCTTTCTATTTTCGGGTAAGCCTATTACAGGATGAGCGCTTGATTTTCAATTATAGTAGAGCCAACCCTGATCCATCATGGTGACAACAGTAGTTTATCAATCCGGATACCTGAGACTAGCCAATATTGATAATTGACATCCGATAATGAGAATTCTATCTAATATCAAATACTTACTTATTTCCCTTTTGATAGTTTCAACGGTAGATGTTGCTCAATCGCAATCGCGGGTAACCATTCTGAACTATGAAATTCCTGCTGTAGTTAAGGAGCAGCCAAACCGTACCGATACAAAATGGACAGTCTATGGCGATACAGAAATGGAAAGTAGAATCGGTCAGATTTCTGCAGGTGAAGCTGTCAAAATAATGGGCTGGTCTTCTTTGCTGTTTCTAATAACCAAGGATAACCTTAAGGGTTTCATTTCCTCCTCTGCCGTCAATGCCTCAAAGGAAATAGATAGTTTGGTGTTGTTAACTAAAACGCAATTTGAGTCAGAGCCAATTATTGAGGCGCCCTTGGTCTTCAGCGATTCAGCCAAAGCTGACTTGGTAATGACTGCATCCAAGAAGGAGGTAATACTCGGCGAGTGCTTTGTGATAGCTTTGTCTTTTAATGTTTCAGACAACAACAAGGTGCGAATGCGATTTGTTGACCTTGAAATGCAATTGTACTCGATCAAAAAAGATTTTAGAAAATCAGATGGGTGGATCTCAGATAACATAATTTCGATAATTGAGGGGGTTCCTGATAAAGCTCAAATTGCCTATCCTTTAATAAAAACTTCTTATTGCCCGTCCAGGGAAGGCCAGATAGTATTCCCCCCGGTTAAATTAACAATTAACAGATTCAAGGGTGAGCGGTCCAAGCCCAAGGTTTTTAAGTCAAATGTATTGACTGTGAAAGTTTCTCAAGGTCCCCCGATTATGCCCTCTTCGCTATTTTATAACCATCGTTTGTGTGGAGACTTTCAAATGAAGGAATCTTTTTTTGACCGCCATCCATCTTGGAGCGGAACTCTGTTTTACTCACTTGAGGTTAAGGGTACCGGACTCACCTATCCGATTTCACCACCTAAGATCACGAACCAAATTGCAAATTTTCAATTTATCGGGAGTGACTTTCGGGATACCATAATTAACAATGTGTACTCGTCTGCAAGAAAATTCAATTATAAGGTCATTGTCAAACAGGATGGGCAGATAGATTTACGTGGAGCAGTTAAATTTGGATATCTCAACCCTGTTACAAAAAAATACTACAGCTTAGAATCACAATCCAAAAGACAGGTAAAGCTATCAGACAATCCGGGTGGGACTAAATTGGTTTCGAACTCCTCACACAATTTGATCGTACTTGATTTATCTCAATCGATGCAAATTGAGGATTATAAACCCAATAGAATGGGAGCGGTTTTGGAAGGAGTCCGTAAGTTTCTGGCATCAAGATCTGAGTGCGATACACAGGTTGCAGTCTTTGGGGGTAATGCCATCTTACTTGATGTTTCAGGTAATGTTTGCTATTCAATGGACCGAATTGACGCTATCCTCAGTATTGGCCGGAAATTGAAAGTCGGTAGTAGCCTGGGTGAAGCAATAATGCTGGGCAATATGTTAAATGACAGCGGACAAAAACAGACCAAACTGGTACTAATCGGTGATGGCGATGACACGTTTGGGTTCTCTCCAAATTTTCCGACTCAAATGGCTAAACTGAGAAACATTAGGATTTATACAATTGGTGTTGGGAGTAAGGGAATAGTTCCCTTTGGAAAGGATTATTTTGGAACTCCGAACTTAGTAGAAAATACATTTAGCGATTCTCTCTTTAGATGGAGTTCCGCAATAACCGGAGGACAATACTTCTGGGCTAAGGATGCGGCAGCTATAACTAGAGCACTTGAAGATATTCTGAAATAGACTCGGACTTTTGTTCCGTTAGAAACTACATATGATGTATTTTCCGCTGCAGCGCCCAGAACTCTCTCCCATAGGAAACAAGTATTTCTCCACCGGCCGGGATACTTCGGGTGGCTTCAATAAAGCAGCGGTCACCATAGATATTGTAGGTGGCATTGTTGACCAACCCCTTCTTGCGGTTGAAGCCAGCTGCGTCGTTTGCATATCGCCCAAAGGCCCTCGTGGGCTTGGCATCAATCACAGTGGACCGATCCAATCTTAACAGATACCCATTATACCCGTCCTGCGGTTTCGCAATACGCCAAGGTACCCTACGGCCTTTGTATTCCACAATCCGCTCGCCCCGTCGAATTCGTGTTCGTGTAAACAGCCCTTTGCCAGCCCCTGACAGCCCAGACTTTTTCACGAAAAGGTGACGGGTGGAAATGGCCATTGTGAATTTTCGGGTATC
>DNZD01000321.1 GCA_003504855.1 Cytophagales bacterium | reverse complement strand
ATTCCTGCAGTTCTATGTGGGGTTGCCATTGGCGATGATCATCTTATCGCTCACCGCTGTACCGCTCTACCATCGCCTCAAGGTATTTACGGCTTATGAATACCTGGAAACACGTTTTGACCTGAAGACAAGGACCATTGCAGCATTTTACTTTCTGTTGCTACGCGGGATTTCTGTGGGCGTCACGCTCTATGCGCCAGCCCTGATCCTGTCCACCGTGCTTGGCTGGGACCTTCACCTGACGACCTTACTGATCGGTGTTCTGGTGATGGTCTATACCGTTGGCGGTGGCACCAAAGCGGTGAGTATCACACAGAAGTACCAGATGACCATCATCATGACCGGAATGATAACCGCCGGGCTGATTGCCTATAGCCAACTGCCCGACTACGTTACGTTTGGTAATGCCTTTTCCCTGGCCGGAGAAATGGGGAAGTTGAACCTGGTGAACTTTTCATTCAACCTGTCGGATCGGTATAACATCTGGTCCGGCCTGATTGGTGGCACTTTTTTGTTTCTCTCATACTTTGGTGCCGATCAGTCACAGGTGGGACGCTATCTTTCGGGCAGTTCCATTACCGAAAGCAGAATGGGTTTGATCTTTAATGGGTTGCTGAAGATCCCCATGCAATTCATTATCCTGTATATCGGTATCCTGATTTTTGTATTCTATCAATTCCACCAGGCTCCGCTGATTCACAATGTGTCATTGAAGGAACGCGCCATGCAAACCGAAGCAGCCGCGCAATTGAATAGCCTTGAGTCGACCTATGGAGAGGTGTTTGCCGAACGCAAGGCTCATGCCGAAGGACTCGTGCGCGGGATACAAGCGGATGATAAGGTGCTGATTGATGCTTCTCGCGAACGACTCAGGGAACTTGGAACACAGGAGACCGAATTGCGGACGTCGGCCAAAGAAATCATCAAAGCCAATGTACCTGGTGCCAATACCCAGGATAAGGATTACGTATTCATCAATTTTGTAATGACTTATCTGCCACACGGTTTGATCGGACTTCTGCTGGCGGTTGTCTTTTCCGCAGCCATGTCATCGATGGCGTCTGAGTTGAATTCGCTGGCTTCTACATCAACGGTGGATATTTATAAGCGGTCGTTGATGCCTGGAAAGGATGATAATCACTACGTGAAAACCTCGCGTTGGCTCACGATAGGGTGGGCTGCCTTTGCTATTGGATTTGCCTCGCTCGTGAACCTGGCAGAGAACCTGATTCAATACGTAAATATTGTTGGCTCCCTCTTTTATGGAACCATACTGGGTATCTTCCTGAGTGCGTTCTACATCAAGTACCTTAAGGGCACAGCGGTATTCATTGCGGCCGTTGCCGGTGAACTGGTGATATTGGGATTGTATTTCTTTACGGACGTGGCCTTCCTGCTCTACAACATCATCGGCTGTGTGGCGGTAGTGGTGTTTGCTTTTATTGTACAATACCTCCAAAACAAACGTCGCCCGACAAGCTAGCCTGCCGGGCGACGTAAGAAAGTTGAGGCTGATAATTACTTCAGGCCTTTCATGAGGTCATCGTTCATGCGAACATAGTCGGCATTCTTGGCCTTCTCTGCAGTAGCCTTGCTGGCCATTGCTGATTCCATTGCGCCCTTCTTGTCACCCAGTGCTTTCTGGATTTTGGCCTTAACATGCATCATCCAGAATGCTTCAGGACGAGCGGCTGCGGCCGTGGTGATCCACTCGAGTGCTGGCTTCAGGTCTTTGCCGGTTTCCAGGTAGTACTGAGCCGCGGCATAGAGGTTGTTGGGGTTCAGTTTCGTGCTGGCCTCAATAGATTTCAGGACACGGCTTTCGAAATCAACGCCAACGGTAAATTTCACGGAAGTATTTTCCCAGGCAATCTGAACTTTGGCTGATTTGCTGTCGGCAGCGATGTCGCCAATGTTGATGGTGAGGGTTTCTACTTTGGAAGAAAGTTGCTCAGACTTCACTTTAAAGTTGGCTGCTTCTTTCTCTTTGTTGTAGTCACCGGTATTTCCACCCAGGCTGATGTCTTTGTAGAGGGAGATGGTCCACTCTGTGGCACCAGGCCATGAGAAGATCAGGTATTCTCCTTTGGGAACCGCAATGCCTTCTACAGTTACGTCATCAGAGAACGTGATTTTGGTACCTGCATTGGCACCGGTTCTCCAGATGGTTCCGTTAGGGCAGATCACGTCTTTGTCACCGAAAATCTTTCTTCCTTTAACGCTGGGGCGGGAGTAGTCAATGCGGATATCGGTTAATCCCACAACCGTGGTAACAGAAGCAGCCGGGCTGGCCGCAGGTGTTGTAACTTGCGCCTGTGCGGCGAAAGCGAACGCGAAGAAAAGGATGGCTAATACGTTTTTCATTTTTACAATTGGGTTAGTTGTTAGTATTGAGGGGTCAAAAATAGAATACTTTCGGCTTAGCAAAAACCTATAAAGTCTGTAGAGTTAGATATGCAATTGAAGTCGTCATTTTACCTGAATCAGGACGTCACGGCGGTTGCGCGGGAGCTGCTGGGCAAAGTGATGGTAACGAAGACGCCCAGGGGGAGGACAGCAGGAATAATCGTGGAGACCGAGGCATATTCTTATCGTGAACGTGGATGCCATGCCTATCAAAACCGAATGACAGACCGAAATAGGATCATGTTTGCGCCCGGCGGAGTCAGTTATGTGTACCTGATTTATGGAATACACCACATGTTCAACGTTGTTACCAATGTGGAAGGATTGGCTGAAGCAGTTTTGATTCGTGCGCTGGAACCCATTGAGGGCATTGATCTGATGCAATTGCGGATGGGTGCGAGCACCCCCAGGCGAATTACCTCGGGACCAGGCAAACTGGCGAAAGCGTTGGGCATTGACCGGGAATGGAATGGCAAGAGCCTGCAGTCGAGCGAACTTTGGATTGAAGACGCGGGAATGGGTGATGTACCGGTCACCAAATCACGGCGCATCGGGATTGATTATGCCGGCCGCGACGCAAGCAAACTGTGGCGTTTCTCCATAAAAGGAAATACCTGGGTAAGCCAGTAGGTATTATTTTTGCGTTATATATCCCATGATCCATCCCCGAAATTTTCTGATCCTGCCCTTGTCCTGTCTCATCGTGTTGCTGTGTAGCGTTTGCCTGTACGCCCAAATGAGCCAGGGATCATTTGTCTACGTGAATTCCGCAAAAGACGAGCAAGCCCCCTTCATTGCTCCGGATGGCAAAGTGATGTATTGGACGGTGGCCCATCATCCCAAAAATATAGGGGGCGAAAAGGA
>DNZD01000006.1 GCA_003504855.1 Cytophagales bacterium | reverse complement strand
CAGTGTCCAAGGTTTATTAAAAGCACTTGACCTGCCACTGGTTGGCACAGGGGTGCTTGGGTCTGCCCTGTCGATGAACAAAATTGTAGCGAAGCGCTTAATGCGGGAAGCTGGTTTACCGGTAACAGATTTCATTGCCGTGAACTACTACGACAAAAAGAAACCGGGCTTCGAGCAGGTAAAGAAAAAGTTGGGACTCCCCTTTATGGTGAAATCGGCCAGTCTGGGATCATCGGTGGGTGTATCCAAGATTAATACCAAGGCTGAGTTCTCACCAAAAGTTGCCGACTCATTTCGATACGATTCTGAAATTCTCTTCGAGCGCTATGTCAAAGGTCGCGAAGTAGAATGCGCCATTCTGGGCAACAGCCCGGCTCAAGCCTCTCTCCCGGGAGAAATTATCATCCACAAAGGATATGAGTTCTATACCTTCGATGCCAAATATGTTGATCCTGAAGCGGTGAGCATTGATGTGCCAGCGCGATTACCAAAAACAGTGCAAAAGAAAATTCAGGAATATTCGGTAAAAGCATTTGAGGTGCTCAAGTGTGAAGATTATGCCCGGGTAGATTTGTTTTATGCCGGACCGGGAAAAATCTATGTGAACGAAATCAATACCATTCCTGGTTTCACCAACTCCAGCATGTATCCGATGATGTGGAAAGAGCGCGGAATCAGTTTTACCAACCTGATCACCCGCCTCATTCAACTTTGTCTGGACCGGACTGAGAAGAACAAGCGCGTCGCCCATGACTTTAATTCATCATTGAAATACTGATCATGAAATTAAAGGACCTTCTGCGGGAGCTGACCCTGCGCTCAGTACTTACTCACCTTGGATTAGCCGTCGGCACCTTGATGTTGGTAGGGCTGGTATTCTTTTACATCTACCTGCCTAATTCCACGAACCATAATGACGAGGTACCTACCCCCGATCTCGTAGGCGTTCCCCTGTCATCCCTGGACAGTATCCTCGGACCATCCGAACTCAGGTTTGAAATTGGTGACTCAACGTATTCGGCCAGTCATCCCCCTTTCACGGTGCTTCAGCAATTTCCCAAACCCGGACATCCGGTGAAGAAGGGCCGGAAGATTTATTTATCTATCAATCGAAGTTCACCACCTACCTTGCCTATTCCCAACCTGTTGGAAAGCGGGAGCGGTTCGCTGGCCAATGCCGAAGCGGTGTTGCACAGCAATGAATTGCGTCGTGGCAGAATCCTCTATCAACATAGTCCATTTAAGGACCTCATTATTGAAATGCGTATGAACGGCCGCGTCATCGAGCCTGGTGATCGTGTACCCAAAGGTTCCGTGATCGACCTGGTAGTCGGAGATGGCAGCGGACCCAAGGATTTCATCATGGGAAACCTGGTGGGCCTGGCCTACGATAATGCCTTGCTGCGATTGGCCAACCTGAGCCTCCACCTGGGCTCTGTCAAGATTCCTGACGACGTAGATACTACCGACATAGTTACGTACGTTCTTAAACAATTACCCATGCCCGGGGACTCTGTAAGTGTGGGTGACCCTATTGAGCTGTGGATCGGCCCCAAAGACTACAAAATCAAGGAAGAAGAATCAGACCATGAACGGGAAAATAAGTAGGACACTATTCCTGACCTGGGTCCTCCAGTGTTTCCTGTCCCTGTCACTCTCTGCCCAGATCATTGAGTTTCCCCTGGGGGCCATGTCTTCCCATCCCAAATCGAAAATCACAGCCCGAACAAATTCCACCGCCATCCTCTTACCATTTTGGGATGACTTCTCTTATACCGATACCCTCGGCTATGTAGACGAAAAGAAATGGATGTATGGCAAGTCAGCCTTCCTGAACAGCGGTGTTGGCATCCTGCCTCCCTCCAAGAACGTAGCCACCCTGGACGGTGTCGATTCATTGGGTAAACCTTATAATCTGAACAACAACCTCGCTAAGGGCCTCGCCGACAAATTGGTATCCGTGCCTATTCAGCTGGACCAGGTGGCAGACCGGTCTTCTGTTTACCTGAGTTTTTTCTACCAGGTACAAGGTCGTGGGGAAGCTCCGGACGCAGGTGATCAACTGCTGGTGTCATTTTTGAATGCAAGTGGTAAATGGGAGACGGTGAGTACGTTGGAGAATAATACATCCCTGGCACCAGATGTCTTCTATCAGATTCTTATTCCCGTAACCGGAGATCAATTCTATCATGCTGCTTTTCAGTTTCGGATTCAAAATTTTGCTCGTTTATCGGGACCATATGATACCTGGAATATTGATTATGTGTACCTAAACTCCGGAAGGAGCCCTGCCGACACCTCCTATCCTGACCGAACGATTTCAACACCTCCCACTTCCCTATTTACAGATTACTATGCCATACCCATCCGGCACTTCTTGCAAAATCCCGGTGGAATTCTGGTAAAGCCCACAGTGACCCTGTTCAATATGCGAACCGGAAACCTCCAGCCATTTGACTATTCCACCGAAGCACGCATCACCACCCACGTTGGCGCATTGACCAATACCCAGAAGATTCCGCTTGACCAGACCCAGGACCCCGGAACCCTCTTGCAAGGGTTGAACTTTCTCAACCTGACGGTAGGCAAACTGCCACCCACGAGTGCATTTAACCCGGCTGCCGACTCCATCGATGTAAAGTTTCGTTTCAGCATGTCAACGAAAGACAATGTGCTGCCTGCCAACAACGGCGATTTCGATCCGGCCAAATATGGGAACATCGACTTTCGGGTGAACGATACCATTCGCTCCCGCTATAACCTTTCAACCTACTATGCCTATGATGATGGCATCGCTGAATATGGCGCTGGCTTGAATCAAACCGGGTCATACCTGGCCTTTAAATACCTTTTTAAGTCCGCTACCCCAGACACACTCGTCTATGTAGATATCTACTTCCCCCAATTTGGAGACAACAGCAATCAATCCATCCAACTGGAAGTAAGGAGCAACCTGACCGATGCAGCGTCATCCATCCTCTATCGCCAAACAGTGCAGGTGCAACGGAACACCCGGAATAAGTTCTCACGCTATAAGATTGATCCAGCCGTAGTCATTAAAGGCGATTTCTATGTTGGATGGAAACAGTTATCCTCCGCAAGCATTCCGGTTGGACTTGACAAAAACACCAACAATGCCAACAAAATGTTCTACAACACCACCGGCACCTGGACACAGAACACGCTCGTCAATGGCAGTATGATGATTCGTCCAGGCTTTGGAAGACCCCTGGGCAGTGGTCCGGTAACCGGACTGGAAAGCTCCCGGATCATACCTGTTTATCCCAACCCCAACCGGGGACAGTTTTATCTTCCCGCAGGAGCTGAGCAAATTCAGGTAATTGATCTGTTGGGCAGGCCAGTTGGGCTTGAGACTTCAGCAAATGACCAGGCCATCGCTGTATGGTTAAGTTCTCCAACGCATGGACTAGTGGTCGTACGTTACCTCTTCCTGGGAAAAGCCGTCTCGCAAAAAGTTATGGTGTTGCCGGAGTAGCCACGATCAGGTCGAGTGGCGCGGGTACAAAACAGATAATAAAAACGATCAGGGCAATCCAACCCAGGATTATCCTGGTGCGGGATAGTGGTTCCTCTATTTCACAAGGAGGATGTGGCACGCCAATCATGCGACCAATGATAAACGCAAAGAGCAGCCAACCCGAATAGCCTGTGATGGTCGGCCACCACGTACCTATCAGAAATTGAATAGTAAATATGGCCGTGGTGAACATGAGCGTATCCTTCCAGGGCAACTTCAAACCAAGCAGGCAGAGGTACAGAAATCCAAAATAGGCTCCCATCACCCACAAAGGATCTGCCTGCGGTCCAAAAAATTTGATGTATCCAAGGCCGGCATAAAACAAAAAGGCAACAAAAATAACGGAAGCAATTATCCGATGGCGCTTGAACCCTATCAGCCCATAGAGCACGTGTCCGCCATCCAACTGACCGATGGGCAACAAGTTGATACTGGTGAATACCAATGACAAGTAGCCGGCGAACAGAGCAGGATAGTGAATGAGCTCATGCGCATTGGGCACACGACCACTGGCGTAAAACACTTTTTCAAAGAACAGGAACAGGAGATTCTTACCAAGAATAACATCCACCATCCCCTCCTTCATAAAGCCAGGTTGATAAACCGTCGCAGCATAGTCAAGGCCGTACGTCTGATACTCCGGATGAAACTGATAGATGTATTCCGGTGGTGGCAGTGTCATGAATCCGTACATCAACACCACGAGGGCCACCACAAATCCAGCGAGTGGTCCCGCGATGCCGATATCAAAATTTTGTTGCTTGCTGGGGACGTGGCTCTTTAGCCGGATGAGTGCACCCAGTGTGCCAAACATCAGCGGTAGCGGAGGTAGTGGTATGTAGTACGGCAGCGTTGTTCTTACCCGGTAGTGAATCGCTGTAAAGTAATGGCCGAATTCGTGGGCCGTGAGGATGAGCAGGAACGGCACGGAGTAGGCAAACCCGCTGGCAAAGTCCGACCAACTGTACCCGGGCATAAATACTGACTTGGCGTACACCCATTCTGCCCCGGCCATGGTGGTGGTGACAAGCGTAACCAGAAAGAGGGCGGTATGAATGAGGGCTTTTCGGGGTGTAATTTCCATGTGGAGTTGCTATGAAACAGGAATGCCACCCGCAAGGTTCGGGGTGGCACGGTTGTGGGCCCTGTTGGGATCGAACCAACGACCCGCAGATTATGAGTCTGCTGCTCTAACCATCTGAGCTAAGGGCCCTAAAAGGCTGCAAGTTTAGCTATTTTATGGTGATCTAAAAACTTAGGAAGGATACGTCTAGCTTGATCATAGGGTGGATCAGATTATGAGTCTGTCCCATCCCGATTGCTATCGGGATCGGGATAACCATCTGAGCTA
>DNZD01000095.1 GCA_003504855.1 Cytophagales bacterium | reverse complement strand
CCAACCGTTGACATAGCGGTGATGAACATCCTCTATAATGTGGGATCGCGCGATGAGCATCCAGACAAAACGGGATTTGCGCACCTTTTCGAACACCTGATGTTTGGCGGTTCGGTGAATATTCCCAGCTATGACGAGCCCTTACAGCGCGTGGGTGGCGAAAACAACGCATTCACCAATACAGATATTACCAACTATTACCTGACCGTACCTGCCTCCAACCTGGAAACTGGTTTCTGGCTGGAAAGCGATCGAATGCTCAGCCTTTCCTTTGAACCCAGGGCCCTCGAGGTGCAGCGCAGTGTGGTGGTGGAAGAATTCAGACAGCGATACCTCAGCCAACCCTATGGCGACGTATGGTTGAAGTTGCGTCCATTGGCCTATCATCAGCATCCATACCAATGGGCTACCATCGGCAAGGAGATCGCCCACATCGAAAACGCCACGCTCGAAGATGTGCGGGATTTTTTCTTCCGATACTATAGGCCAAACAACGCCATCCTGGTCGTTGCGGGCAAGGTTGAGCACAATCAGGTGGCTGCTTTGAGTGAAAAATGGTTTGGCCCGATTCCCGCTGGTAATATCCAGCCGCGTCAACTGCCTGCCGAGCCTGCACAACGGGAAAAAAGAACATTGAATACGTCAGCGCCGGTTCCCGCTGACGCCCTGTACAAGGCGTATCATATGCCAGGTCGATTTCATCCGGACTACTATGCCGTAGAAATGCTGAATGACATACTCAGCAATGGACAATCAAGCCGTCTCATCCATAAACTGGTGAAGGAGAAAGAAATTTTTACTTCCCTTTCTTCTCATGCCATCGGAAGTCTGGACCCCGGACTTTGGGTGGTGAGCGGCCGTGTGAGCCAGGGTGTATCGCTCACCGACGCCGAAAAGGAAATTGATCAACTCCTCGAGGATGTGGTCACCAATGGCGTTCGTGAATCGGAGTTGAACAAGGTGAAAAATCAAGCGGAATCGATGATGGCCTTTGATGAGGTGGACGTGATGAATCGTGCTATGAACCTCGCCTTTGCCGCTTTATCGGGTGATCCCCACCGCGTAAACCATGAAGCAGATATGATACGGGCCGTAACGACTGCTGATGTTCAACGGATGGCCAGTGAGATTTTTAAAGATACGAATGCAAGTGTATTGTATTACCGGTCGAACCCAAAGTAAGAACCATGAAAATCAGGGTAGGATTTGGTTTTGATGTGCATCCCCTCGCTGCTGGCCGCGACCTTTGGCTGGGTGGCCTATTGCTACCGGCACCAAAAGGCGCGGTTGGACATTCGGATGCCGATGTACTCATTCACGCCATATGTGATGCACTGTTGGGTGCTGCCAACATGGGCGACATTGGATTTCATTTCTCCAACAAAGATCCCCGCTGGGCCGGCAAAGACAGTAAATATTTTCTGACTGAGGTGACCCGGATGATTACCGCACAAGGATGGAAAGTAGAGAATGTGGATTGCACGTTAACGCTTGAGCAGCCCAAGATCAATCCGCATATTCCTGCCATGAAAAAGGCGCTGGCTCCCCTCATGAACATTGGAGAAGAAGATGTATCCATCAAGGCGACTACCAATGAGCGTTTGGGATATATCGGCCGTGAAGAAGGTGTAAATGCCTACGCAGTAGCGTTGTTGACCAAAGCTTGATTTGTGGGCCTGACCATCATCACTACAGAAGATGGGTCGCATTCGCTGCGGAATGAACTACTACAGGAAACTTATCACTCTGTTCATGGGGCAGTACAGGAATCAAACCATGTTTTTATCCAGAATGGGTTTGATCATCAGGTAAAAAGGAATCCAGCTGCCTTGCGAATACTCGAAGCCGGGTTTGGCACCGGTCTCAATGCACTGCTCACTGCGCTACATACTCGCATACCCGTCTACTATGAATCATGGGAGCTGTATCCGCTACCTATCGAGGTGGTCGACCAACTAAACTATGGAAATCAATTACAGGCGGCAGGGTTATTTAAAGCCCTGCATGTTGCACCATGGAGCCTGCCTGTATCGATAAGTTCCCATTTCACCCTTTGCAAACGATCGGCTGATTTGTTGCAAGAGATGCCCATCGGCCCCTTTGATATCATTTATTACGACGCCTTTGCACCATCAAAGCAACCAGCTTTGTGGGAGATTGATATACTTCGAAAAATGACCGACACGCTGGTTCCGGGCGGTGTGTTTGTTACCTATTGCGCCAAAGGACAACTCAAGCGTGACTTGTCTTCGTTGGGTCTCACCGTGGAGACCCTGGCCGGCCCTCCCGGAAAAAAGGAAATGGTACGCGCGACCCGTTAATGTGTAAATGAAATCAGGCCTGTGGGGGTGACGCAGGCATCCAACGCAATATCGGTAGTGTCCACATCATCGATGTTTTCTGCAGGTCCAAAAAGCGACAACCCGATTTTCCTGCAATCAGGGCGGCAATGCTGTAGAAACCGATCATAGTATCCTTTGCCATAACCCACCCGATGCCCCTGTGCATCGAAACACAACAGCGGCACCAATACGAGGTCAATACGTTCGGGTGGAGTCGGAATTCCTTGTTTGGGTTCAGGAATCCCCAGGGCATTGGTCTGCAACTGGTGGAG
>DNZD01000371.1 GCA_003504855.1 Cytophagales bacterium | reverse complement strand
GAAAGTGAAATAGCCGGCCTCGCACGCCAGGCCGTAGGTGCCGCTGAGGATAGCGACTTGCTCTCTATCTCTGCAGATAAGTTGATGAAGCTGGGTAAGTCGATCAAGCAATCAGACCGCGTGCTCGCAGCCAAATTACTTCGCAAGGCAGTTAGTCAACGTACCATATTCATTTTGCTCGAGTTACTGCGCGATGCAGATCCCAAAGTCCGCAATGAAGCTATCCTGACAGCCCGCAAGGTAAAACGACCTGAAACATGGCCGGTGATGATCGATATGCTGGTGTCTCCCCTCTACAGCAATCAGGTGACCGCTGCCCTGAAAGAATCGGGCGCAGCTGCGCTACCCGTCCTGGATAGTGCTTTCTATAAATCAGGTCAAAGCGACCAGGTGATGTTGAAGATCGTACAGATCATTGGTCACATCGGAGGTGCTGAAGCGTGGCAACTGCTGTGGAAGAAATCTGACTACCCGGATAAGCGCATCGTGAAGCAAATTTTCTATTCACTTCGACACACCAATTATGCCGCCAAAGGCAGGGAACGCAATCAGGTAATGGATCTGCTCGATACCGAAATTGGCAAGACCCTGTGGAACCTCTGTGCACAGGATGAACTTCCGAATGAGCCACACTTTGCTTACCTCAAGGCTGCCTTGCGTGAAGAACTTCGTGACAACTATGACCAGATGGCCTTGTTGTTGTCTATCCTCTATGATCCACAGTCGGTTCAATTGGTTCGTGAAAACGTAGAAACAGGTACTACTGATGGAATTGCCTACGCCCTTGAGCTTCTGGACCTGTTCGTTGACCAGGAATTGAAACCAAAACTCTTCCCGATCTATGATGACATCACCATTTCAGATCGCATGGATCGCCTGCAGGTCTATTTCCCGCGTGAACGTTACAACCCAGTACAGGTAGTCAACTATATCCTGAATCGCGACTTTAACCTGAATAACCGGTGGACCAAGATGTGTGCCGTCTATTCATCTGCCTTTATTCCTGAATTCAGGATCAGCCGTGGCCTGATCGGACAAATGTTCAATCCGGATCGTTTGCTGCAGGAAACAGCCGCTTGGGTTATCTACAACAAAGACAAGGCACAGTACCGTGTTGTCTCAGACCGCTTACCCCTCCGTGACAAGAAATTCCTGGACTCCGCCATCGAAAGCAACCAATTGCTGGATGGCCTAGACGACGGGTTCTTCCTCGGCATCGAGATGGTTATGTTCATTAAGTCACTGCCCGTATTCGATGGTATCCCCGGATCCATCCTGAGTGACCTGGCAGACAAGATTATTCCACTTGACCTGAAACCAAAGGACAAAATACTCTTTAATAATCCGGACGAAAGCCGACCGATTCTTATTGTGGCCCTGGGTAATGTTACCCTCCGCGAAGGCAGCCAGGTGGTACAGGTGATGACCAAAGGCTCCGTATTCGGAGATCTCTTCCAGGAAGGTCCTACCGCCCAAATTACCGAGGCCGAGGCGAGTGAACGGTCAGTGGTTTTCAGAATTAACCTTGCAGATTTCTACTTCGTCATGGCCAAGCACCACGAACTGGTGCAAGGACTAGTCAGAAATGTTACTTCAACCAAGAAAGCAGAAGCATAATTTTTTAAACACAATTGTATGGCGTACGACATCGACGTGCTGATTACCTTCTCAGACAAAGACAACGAAATCGGCAAGAAAGCGGAAGTGGGTTGGGTGAACCAATTCAGAAAGTTTCTGGACCTCATGCTGTATCAGGTATTGGGCGAAAAGACCAACATCGTCCTGAAATCAGAATTTGAGGACTACACCGCCTCGAGCATGGATAATGCCGCCGTGCTGGTGACCATCCTTTCCAAGGATTTTGCCCAATCCGGCCGTTGCCTCGATACGGTAGAGGCCTATTATAAGGCCACCAGTTCCACCAAGGTGAACCGGGTATTCAAAGTATTGAAGTCACCCCTCAGTAATCAGGAACAACCCCCTCGCCTGCGCGAACTATTGGGATACGACATGTTCCAGATTGACAATGAGACTGGACTCATGAAAGAGTACACCGACTTCTTCAGCCTGGAAGCAGAGAAGCAATACTGGATGAAGATGATTGACCTCGTGTATGATATCCACGATACCCTCACCTTCCTTAAAGGCCAGTCGAAAGCGGAAGTCAAGAACCTGTTCAAACGGCGCACCATTTATCTCGCAGAGACCGGACATGATTTGTCTATTCAGCGAAACATTATCCGACGTGAATTGCAGCGACATGGATATGTGGTACTCCCAGGCCAGATGCTACCCAACCGATTGGAAGAACTGGAACGTGAAGTACGAAAAGAACTGGAAGAATGTAGTCTTTCTATTCACCTGATTGGTTCTGCCTACGGAGAGATCCCGGAAGGTTCAGAAAGATCAGTGGTGGATGTTCAGAACAAGTTGGCGGCGGAACATGCTGTCATCAAACGTTCACGCAAAGAAGACTTCTCGCGATTGATCTGGATTGCCCCCAACCTGCGCAATGCCAGTGATAAGCAAAAAGGATTCATCGATAGCCTCCGCCGCGACATCGAAGCCCAGGAAGGTGCTGAAATTCTCCAAAATCCGCTCGAGGATTTTAAGAACATCATGCGGGAAGAATTATTGGCTGCTCAGAACAAGACTGCCGAAGTGAGCACCAATGGTAAGACGATTTATCTGGTACATGATAAGGTGGATCATGATCAGGTACTGCCTCTCGTGGATATCATTCAGAAATCTGGTTTCAATGTTGTATTCCCCGCCTTCGAGGGAGACCTGATGGATGTGCGCAAACGACACATCGACAACCTCAGGAACTTTGATGCCGCGATTATCTACAAAGGCAAGGTCAACGATCAATGGGTGCGCATGAAGGTGCTCGACCTGCTCAAGGCTCCCGGATTTGGCCGCAACAAACCCATTCAGGGCAAGGCCATCGTGAGTGAAACTTCACTGGATAGTTACAAGAATCAGAACGTCACCCTCATCAGTGGCGATAAAAATAAATCGGTCGAGTCAATCAAAATGTTCTTACAAGAATTTAAATCCTGATGTCTATGAGTCAACCAGTAGACGAACAACAAGGCGGAACTACTAAGGTAGTAGCTGCGAACCCATTCCCCGGGTTACGTCCGTTCAAGATCGAAGAAAGTCACCTCTTCTTTGGTCGGGAAGGACAGAGCGATGAAGTGCTCCTCAAACTGTCGAAGAGCCGGTTTGTAGGTGTTATCGGACCTTCCGGTTCTGGTAAGTCATCGTTCATTTATTGCGGCGTGCTGCCCATCCTGTATGGCGGCTTCCTCACGGATGCCAGCCCCAACTGGGAAGTGGTGGTGACCCGACCCGGCGCTAACCCCATTGATAACCTGGCGGAATCGCTGTTGGGTTCATCAAAGGATTATGTGTCAGCGGATAATGAAGACAAAAAGATCAAGCGGACCATTGTGTCGACTTTGCTGCGAAGCAGCTCGCTTGGTTTGGTGGAAGCCATTCAACAATCCCGCCGGTCTGCGGACGTGAACTACCTGGTGTTGGTTGACCAGTTTGAAGAATTGTTCCGTTTCAAAGACAGCAGCGACCCCAACTCCATTAACGAAACCCTGGGCTTCGTTAACCTCCTCATGGAGGCGGTGAACTACGAAGACGCACCGATTTATGTAGCCATCACCATGCGTTCTGATTTCATAGGTGATTGTGCTCAGTTTCCCGAATTGACACGTAAAATCAACGACAGCCATTATTTGATTCCGCAGATGACACGCGACCAGAAGCGTCGCGCCATTGAAGGACCGGTGGCCGTTGGTAATGCCAAGATTACCCCTCGTCTTACCCAGCAATTGCTGAATGACCTGGGCGATAACCCTGATCAGTTGCCTATCCTGCAGCACGCGCTCATGCGTACCTGGAGCTATTGGGCACGGTTCAAGGACTATGAAGAAGAGCAGCTGGACCTCAAGCACTACGAAGCGATTGGTACGATGTCAGAGGCATTGTCCATGCACGCCAACGAGGCTTACGATGAATTGGACGAGGAGCAGCAGCGGATATGCGAAGTGATGTTCAAAGCCATCACTGAAAAACGCGGTGAGAATTTTGGTATTCGCCGTCCCACGCGTTTGCAGGAGATTGCTTCCATTGCAGATGTGTCTGAGAATGATGTAGCAGCCGTTATTGAGAAATTCCGGGAGGCCGGCCGTTCACTCGTTACACCAGCCTATGGTATACCACTTGGACCTAAGTCCATGGTGGATATCTCGCACGAATCCCTCATGCGTATCTGGGTTCGACTTAAGAACTGGGTGGATGATGAAGCGGATGCCGTGCAAATGTACCTGCGCCTCGCGGAAGCTGCCACACAGTATCAGGTAGGCAAAGCTGGCCTTTGGAGACCACCGGATTTGCAGTTGGCCCTCAACTGGCAGGCCAAGCACCGCCCTACCCTTGTGTGGGGTCAGCGCTACAATCCTGCGTTTGAGCGCACCATGATCTTCCTTGAGTATTCGAAGAAAGAGTGGGAAACTGAGCAACGAATCAAGGAACTCGAGCAGAAGCGAAGACTGCAACGTGCACGTACCACAGCAACCGTTTTTGGAGTGCTGGCCATTGTGGCGCTTATCGCTCTCGTCTTTGCCTTCTTCCAGAAGACGGAAGCAGATGCCGCACGTACACTGGCAGAAAAGAACGAAGCTGCGGCCAAGGTTGCTGAAGCTGCTGCCAAGCGAAATGCGGATGAAGCCAAGAAACAAAAAGAACTTGCTGATATAGAAAAGGAGAAGGCAATTAAAGCCCGAGAAGAGGCAGAAAAATCCAGGATTGAAGCTGAAAAACGGCGTCAGGAAGCTGAAGTTGCCAAACAAGCCGCTTTTGTGGCAGAGGCCAAAGCCAAAGCAAATGAAGCCAAGGCTATTGAGCAGGAAAAAGCCGCTACGCGGGAAGCTGAACGTGCCCGAATTGCTGAAAAGCAAGCCAATGAGGCCCGATACATTGCTCAAGGAAAGGCCATGGCCATTAAGTCAAAAGAATTGAGCGACAGTGACCCTGAACTGGAAGCATTGCTGGGACAGCAGGCTTTCAAATTCAATTCCGCCTTTGGAGGCAATCCTTTTGATAACGACATCTTTAACGGATTGTACAAGGCCCTCGATGTGTGGAAAGACCCGATTACCAAAAACCTGGCCGGTCACGATAAGGGCGCGGCTCGCGCTTTGGTTACCAGAGCGACTCATTCCGAGATATACTCTGGCGGAAGTGACGGACGAATTCTGCGATGGACCAAAGCAAATGGCACATGGAATGCTGATACCATTATGCGCTCTCGGTCATACTATCAGGTGTACTCTCTGGACTTAAGTCCTGATGGCAACTGGTTGGTAGCCGGCGGAGCCGTTACCACCGACATCACCAAGAATTATATTGAGTTGTATGATCTGAAGAATGGTGGTGACCCCAAGAGAATTAATGGATTCTCCGGTGTTGAGACTGTGTTATTCTCTGAACTTGAGCATGGAGCTTATGTTCGCGAGCAGGCTGGTTTCAGTATTAAGTACACCAACTTCAATACAGTGAATGAAGTAATCAAACCCAAAGAGAAAATTCACACCATTGCCATGAGTCCAGATGGTAAACGAATTGCGGGAGCCGGAGCTTCTGGCACATTGTATGAATGGGATATCACCAAAAACTATGCAGAAAAGGTGGTGTACACCGTTCCCGGAAAGGCAACTGATCTTACCGCCATCGCATATGCACCTGACAATCGCCGGATTGTAATTGGCGATGAGAACGGTATCGTGCGGGTGGTGACGGAA
>DNZD01000213.1 GCA_003504855.1 Cytophagales bacterium | reverse complement strand
TGAGACTAATTTTGTCAGCGATGCCAAGTACCGCATCAAATTTGAAATAGTGTCTACCACTCCGCTGAAGAATATTTCCATTGTCATCAAGGAGACATTTGATGCCTCATCACGCGGGATGCTGAATATCGCCCCGGCCAGTGAGGCAGAAAAATTCAGGAATATCATTGAGAAGAATATTACGCTGATGGATGGTAATAACGTGATAGAAATTATCGCGGAAACACAGGAGGGCATCAAGGCCATTAGCCAAAGAACGGTTAAGGTCGGGGCTGCTGCCTTGGCTGACGCAAGCAAACTGGATCGTACGGATTACGCCATCCTGTTTGTTACCAATGACTACGACAATTGGCCTGACCTGATCAACCCGGTGAATGACGGACGCATGATTGCCGAAGAGTTGAAGAAAACATTTGGATTCAAAGTGGAGACGGTAGAAAGCGGATCTCAGTCGGATATTCTGAAGAAACTCCGTGAATATGCTGAGAAGAAATATAAACCCCTGGATCAGGTCTTCATCTTTTTTGCTGGTCACGGCCAATATGACCAGACTTTTGGTGAAGGATTCGTGGTAACCAAAGAATCATTGGCGAATGATGAAGCTAAAACAACGTACTTGTCACATAACCGTTTGCGGTCCATTGTGAATAATATTCCTTGTGACCACATTTTCCTTACCATGGACGTTTGTTTCGGTGGCACCTTTGATAATGCGGTAGCGCACCGTGGTATGGAGGATGATGTATATCGTGAGGCATCTCAGGGAGAAATGGTGACGCGGAAGCTCACCTATAAGACCCGACGCTATCTTACCTCGGGCGGAAAAGAATATGTTCCGGATGGAAGACCTGGTATGAACTCGCCTTTCGCTCGCAAGTTTCTGGATGCCATGAGAAGCAAAGGAGGCAAAGATGGCATCCTGACCCTTGGCGAAATCAATACGTTTGTTGAAAACCTGAAACCTCAACCAAGGTCTGGTGAGTTCGGTGACAACGCCGCCGGGAGTGATTTTATATTTATTGCAAAGTAGATTGCGGTATTTTACAGGATGGGCGGGCTAGGAATAGCCCGCCTTTTTGTTTGCCTACATTTATCTACTTAGATTGAATGTCGTTTTGCGATCTATGAAAAAGGTACTGTTGTTGCTTCTGTGGTTGGCTTTGAATCACATGGTTGCCGCACAAACCGGTCACTATTTCCAAACTCACTACAAACCGGGCAGCGATAACTACAGCGCCCTCAGTGTCGACATCCAACAGGATGCTAACGGGATCCTGTACTTCGCTAACCGAAGCGGAATTCTGCAGTTCGATGGCAGAACCTGGACCATGGTACCTACACCGGCGCCCGTCTATGCCATATCCATTGCCCATGACGGCACTATCTACGCTGCAGGTTCAATGGGTTTTGGACGCATTGGCCTGAATCAGGAAAACCAACAAACCTATCTTTCGCTTTCTGATTCCATTCGCGGATTGGGATCCGTGCTTACCTGCAAGGCCTGGGGAAAGTCGGTGTATTTCTTAAATGAGTACACCTTGCTTCGACAGGATTCAGCCAAGGGCAAGCCTGTATGGTTACTCAATGCTACCTCCACCACCGGCCTATTTACCGGCCTTTTTGAGGTAGGCCGACAATTATATGTCAATACCCAGAAGCAGGGATTGATGCGTCTGGACAACCAAAAGCTCATTCCGGCAGAAGAACCCCTGGGCCATTCTCACATCGTATTGAGCGAAGCTTCTCCCGATGGTTCACACGAACTGATCACCACCCAGAGCAGCCACTTCTTTATGCGACGCGACAGCACGGGAATAACACCTTTTCTTCCTGCAGACTCGGTCTATTTAAGAACCAACGTGATTGTAAATGCGGCATGGGTTACTGACCAGATGATTGCATTGGGCACACTCCGAGGTGGGGTGATATTTATCGATGCCGAGTCGGGACAGACTTATGATATCATTAATTATTATTCAGGCCTTCCCGATAATCAGGTATATGCGTTGTTGGCAGACCGGCACCGCGGTGTGTGGGCAGCCCATGATTATGGATTCACACGCATCGCACCCTTTCTGCCCTTTAGAACTTTTAGCCATTACCGCGGCCTGGAAGGTTCGTTGCTCTGTGTGCAGGCATTCAATGATCAATTGTATGTTGGCACTACACTAGGACTATTCAGGCTTACCCGGCAGGAGTTTACAGAGCCACCTGCCCCTGTCAAGCCAGGTTCGAGAATAAGAGCTGTCCCCGGACGGAAGACCGTGGATTATACCTATGAACGGGTTGCAGGCATCACCGGTAAAGCAGATCAACTTGTTGTCTTTAATAAAAAGCTGTTGTGCGGTGGCGTGGGCGGTGTATTTGAAGTAAACGGCCTCAACGCAACGTCAGTGGATCGCGAACCTGTGCGCAATATTTATTATTCACGCTTCCTGGAGCGATTGCTGCTAAGCACATTCGACAATACCATCAAGTCATTTCAGGACACGCCCCGTGGTTGGCAACAAACTGCCTTTCCTGACAGCCTGTCGATGCATGCTGATTTCATGTTTGAAGACCATGCGCAAAACTTATGGATTTGCAGCCGTGACAAAGCCATTAAGATTGGAATAGAAGAAGGTGAAATTCTGGATGCCGATTCAATCCCGTTGCCGCAGCGATCAGAAGATAAAACCGTAGGCTTATCCCTGGGACAGGAGGTGTACCTCACGCAGAATGGTTCTTTTTACCATTATGCCAGTTTTAAAAATGCATTTATCAAATACGATTCTTTGCCTGACTCCAAGAAGTACTTTGCCAGTGCAGGCTACTTCTGGTTCTTTGATGGTACCCGCTGGCGTACCGTAGATCGCAGGCTCCAGGGTACGATCAAAACGGAGTGGCTCAAACTGTTTCCGGATATCCGCTTTATGGCTCCCGCTGAATATGGCCGAAGCCTATGGGTAATCACGGGTTCGAATGAGCTGTATCGGTTTTCCAGTGAAGAAAATGCTTCAGCCACCGATACCAATCCACTATTTCTGAAAGAAGTGAGGGGGCAACAACAAAAATTGCCGCCCACACGCAATTTGCGCGTGGAGGAAGGTGAGAGTGCCCTCACCTTTGAGTTTATTCAACCGGAATATGTAAGCCTGGAATCCGTGGAATACCGGTATTTTGTGAAGGGCCTTCAAACGGAATGGTCCGCGTGGTCCAGCCTGAATAATGTAATATCGTTTCCGTTTCTTCCACCAGGTACCTACCAGGTGCAAGTACAGTCCAAAGATCTTTTTGGAAAAATCACGGAGTTAAACACGGTAGAGTTTAACGTCTTACCACCTTACTGGAAGCGTTGGTGGTTCTATGCACTTGAATTCATTTTCTTTGGTGCTTTGGTAATCGGATCCATGCGGTTGCGTGGAGCCAGTACAAAGTACCGTTTCGTGCACCAGTTTTTCTCAGCGCTTACCATCATCATGCTTATTCAGTTTATCCAGACGATGGTGGCGGCAAACATTTCCCTCAAGAGTACACCGGTTGCCGAGTTCTTTGTTCAGGTTTTCATCGCATTGCTGGTACTGCCCCTGGAGGAGTTCCTGAGAAGATTTATGCTAAAGGCCGCCTTTCGCGAACAGCATCATTTGGAATAGTGGCTATCAGGCAAGTTTGCGTTGAATGAGCATTGACTTGTTATGCCTTGAATGGCTGGCTGCCATATCATGTTTTTCGCTGGTGTAAATTTTACACGACGGCGGAACAACTTTGACCAATATCGCTATATCTTGCTGTTGGGCGACCGATCCGACAAGGGTGGCCCGCGCGACATACTTGTTGCTGAGACTTTGCCGGGTTATTGTCTCCGAATCCTAATACTATGTTCCTGAACCTCGAAACCATTCCTCCGTTTTACAAGGGCTACGTTAAACTGGTTGAGCAACCCGACGTACTACAGGCACTGCGAATTTCCGGTTACCGCACCCTGGAGTTGATACATTCTGTACCAGAAGCAAAAGTGGACTATCGATATGCGGAGGGCAAATGGTCAGTACGGGAGGTCCTCTGCCATATGATTGACGCGGAACGCATTTTTGCATATCGCGCGCTTCGCTTTGCGCGGAATGACCGGACACCGTTATCAGGCTTTGATGAACAAGCCTATGCGGCCCACCTGAATGCAACGGGTCGCTCGCTGAAACAGATCGGTGATGAAATGCAACACTTGCGCACGACGACAGTCGATTTGTTTGAAGGCTTTTCCGCAGACATGCTCACCCGAAAGGGACTTGCCAATAACAATGAATTATCTGTCGTGGCCCTGGGCTTCGTCATTGCTGGCCACGAAACCCACCATGTAAAAGTATTGAGGGAGCGATACGGAATCGCGTGATGCGCCATTCGCTGATCCTGTTGGCAGCACTGTTCAGCAGTTGCGCATCGCAAAAATATTTTAGCCGTCCTGTTCTCCGGGCCGAAAAGGAATTCCATCATCACATTGGCTTTGTGGTGTATGACCCGCTCCTGAAGAAAAATATTTTCGAACATCAGGCTGATCGTTATTTCACCCCGGCATCCAACACAAAAATATTCACCCTCTATGCGGCACTGGCCACCCTGGGCGACTCAGTACCCTCGCTCCGATATGAGCAACGAAACGATTCATTATTGTTTTGGGGCACGGGCGATCCCGCATTCCTCTATGGCAATGTGAAAAGTACATCAGTGGTGTTTGATTTTCTGCAACGACAGCCATCAGCACTCTATTTCTCACCCGCCAATGGTGCTACGGTGTATCTCGGTCCCGGCTGGGCGTGGGATGACCACAGTGATTATTACCAGGTTGAACGCACGCCGTTTCCGGTTTATGGAAACCTCGCGACCGTGCGACGGACCAACAAAGAATTTGTGGCCACACCAGATGTTTTCACTTTCAGCATCCTTGATTCAGTGCCCCGCGGTCAGCGACCAACACTCGAGCGGGCATTTGATTCCAACAAAATTAATTTTCGCCCCGGGGTGGGAGGACGACAGACATGGTATATTCCATTTCATGTGGATAATCGGTTAATGTCTAAACTACTTAGCGATACCTTGAAGCGGGAGGTGGGACTTGCCTGGTCACGGCCCACACGTCAAAGCAAGGTCCTGCGGGGAACGGTAGCCGACAGCCTGTATAAGGTAATGATGCAAACCAGTGATAACTTCATTGCGGAGCAACTGATGATGATGGTGGGAGAGGCACAAACCGATACCCTTTCGGTAAGTGCAGGTATTCGTACCAGCTTGAATACGATTCTCGCTGATTTGCCTGACCTCGCCGTATGGGTTGATGGGTCTGGCTTGTCGAGGTACAATCTGTTTACACCGCGCACCATTGTAAAAGTATGGGAAAAGGTATACAGTAAGGTATCCTGGGACCGCCTCCGTTTGATCCTGCCGGCCCTGGGAGAAAGTGGCACCCTGAAAAATACGTATAGCACAAAAACCTCGTTTATCATCGGAAAATCAGGCTCGCTTTCCAATCATTATGCACTCAGTGGCTTCCTGGTTACCAAACGGGGGCGAACCCTCATATTTAGCTGGATGAATAATAACTTTGCCGCACCAACCCGTGAAATTCGCGGCAGAATGGAGTCCATTTTGAAAGACATCTATGAAAATTATTAAATCTCTCTTAGCCGTAGGCCTGATCGCCCTCTCGCCAATCGCTCACGCCCAGGATAAGGATATGCTGGATGTAAAGATTGGGCAGATGCTGATGATTGGCTTCCCGAAAGCAGAAGTGGATCCGGTACTGTTGGAAGAAATCCGCGCTGGAAAAGTAGGTGCTGTAATTTTCTTTGAGAAGAATATTCCGAAGAGTGCATCGGCTTTTGCTCCCATGAAGAAAATCATCTGGACGTACCAGCAGGCGGCGCCTATTCCCCTCATGATTGCAATCGATCAGGAAGGCGGAAAGGTTAATCGCATGAAGGAGAAATACGGTTTCCCTCGTTCGATTACGGCGCAGGAGATGGGCAGGGCCAAAACCCTGGACTCCGTTCGATTTTATGGGGAAGCAACAGCGGCAACACTGGCTGGTGTGGGCATCAATGTAAATTTTGCTCCGGTGGTCGATGTAGGTGTTAACCCGCAGAACACGGTGATCTATAAAGTGGGCCGGTCCTTTTCGGCCAATGCGGACTCGGTTGGTATCCTGGCTGAAGAGTTTATCCGACAGCATAAAAAATATGGTGTAAGCACAGTACTGAAACACTTCCCCGGACATGGCAGCTCCATGGCCGACACACACCTGGGTGTGGCTGATGTGACCAACACCTGGTCTGAAAAGGAGTTAGTCCCTTATCAAAGACTGCTCGTGGCGGGAATGGTCGACGCGGTCATGAGCTCTCATATTGTAAATAAGAAGCTTGACCCGAAAGGCTTGCCGGGTACACTTTCTTCACGCATGATCGACAGCTTGTTACGAAAACAATTAAAGTACAATGGTGTTGTATTCTCTGATGACATGCAGATGCAGGCAATCACTAATGAGTACGGACTGGAGACAGCGGTGAAATTAGCCATCAATGCAGGCGTGGACGTACTTTGCTTCTCTAACAACATTCAGGGAAGCGAGGTGCGCACGGTCGACAAAGTTCATGGTATTATTCGTTCGCTTGTCCAGAGCGGACAGATCAGCCCGGAACGCATAGATGAGGCATTTTTGCGCATCACCAAATTCAAGTCCATGATCGGATTTAAGGCAGAAGATTACCTGCGCCGTGAGCTGGAGGTTACCCGGCAGGAATTATACGAATTGAAGAAAGGTGCGGCCAAACCGGAGGTGAAGCCAGAAACAACAAATTCGGAGACCGCACAGCCTCCGGTAGAAGAAAAGAAGAAGAAGGACAAGAAGAAAAATGAATAGGTTATGAGCAATTCCAAAACTACCCGCGTTAATCCCTGGGTGCCAGCCGTGGTACTGGGTGTTGTTGCTATTTTGTTTGCCTTTTATGCAGCCCAGACCCAATCAGAAGCTGCTGCAAAAATCAAAGAACTGGAGTCCCAGGTAAACCAGTGTGAACTTCAGGCGCGCCGGTCCAAAGAAGAATACGAACAAAAAATTGAACAAGCGCACGAGGCGGTAGCCGCAGCCCGACGAGCATCTGAGGTGCAGCCTGCCGTGAAAAAGAAATGAGTTCCGTCTTCCGGATTGTCAACCCAACCAATCAGGAGGTTCCTATACTCCTGAGCATTCCCCATAGTGGTACCCAGTTTCCGGAAGAAATACGCGATCAGTTTGATCCAACATTGGCCAAAGCCCCGGACGATACAGACTGGTTTGTTGATATGCTGTACGATTTTGCTCCGGAAATGGGCATCACGACTTTGGCTGCAAACTACAGCCGTTGGGTGATTGACCTCAACCGGGATCCGCAGAGCAAACCCTTGTATAATGATGGCAGGTTAATAACTGCCCTTTGCCCCACAACCACCTTTACCGGAATCCCATTATACCGCGATCAACGCAAGGAGGTCAATCCTTCAGATGTTTTGCATCGTACCAAAGAATACTTTGACCCTTATCATCGTCAAATAGACATCATGTTGCAGGACCTCAAAGCCCGCCATGGCCGGGTTTTGTTGTGGGATTGTCACTCAATTCGTCGCGTGGTCAGCACTATTCACCGCGATCCTTTTCCCGACCTCATCCTGGGCGACGTGGATGGCACTTCTGCTTCACCCGGACTGATTGAGGCAGTGATGACTACACTGGACCATAGCACTTACCGCATTGGCCATAACTACCCGTTTAAAGGTGGCTACATTACCCGCCATTTCGGACAGCCTGTCAATCATCAGCATGCCCTTCAGCTGGAAATGTCTAAGGTCAATTATATGGATGATGCAGAAGTCAAATATCATCCGGACCGGGCAGTCAAAATAAGAAGTTTGTTAAAGCAGAATTTTGAGCGAATTTTGGAAACGCTCTGATGCCCAATAAGACACTTCGCTTTTATAGATTTGAAGCACTCCTCCAACAGGAAGATTGGCTGACGCCTGCATTTGTGGGTGTCGATCACCAAGGTATTATCCGATACGTGTCCAATACTCCGCATCCGGAGTCACCGGCCATTGAGGCTGTGATGGGATATGCCATTCCAGGATTTCAAAATGCGCATTCTCATGCATTTCAATATGCCATGGCCGGATTGGCCGAGATTCATCCTGCCGGCAAGGCCGATGACTTCTGGTCATGGAGGGAAGCGATGTACCAATGTGCACTACTTATCGGACCGGAAGAATCGCAGGCCATCGCTGCCATGTTGTATGCTGAAATGTTGCGCCATGGGTACACCCACGTAGCGGAGTTTCACTATATCCACCACGACAAAGACGGTAAGCCGTATGCGCATCTTGCTGAAATGGGTGAACGCATGGTGATGGCAGCGCAATCGGCTGGCATCAAAATTACCCTCATACCGGTTTTCTATCAGCAGGGCGGCTTTGGCCTTGACCCACAACTGCGTCAGCGCCGGTTTATTTCTAAATCTACGGATGACTATCTCCGGCTGCTGGAGGCATCTGGTAAAGTGATTCAGTCATATCCTGACGCCTTGTTGGGATGCAGTGTTCATTCTTTAAGGGCGGTGAACTTTGCCGACATCGCCAGAACACTGGACCTGGTTCCCAAAGAATTGCCGTTTCATATTCATGTGGCTGAACAGCAACGTGAAGTCATGGACTGTCTCGCGTTCTGTGGTGCGAGACCGATGCAATGGCTTTTGGAAAACGTTCCTGTGGATGATCGATTTCATTTGGTGCATGCCACACACCTCGATGACAACGAGCTCAACGGAATAATATCCACCAAATCCAATGTGGTGCTATGTCCATCCACGGAAGGCAATTTGGGCGATGGTATCTTCCGGATGAAAGAGTTTGCCGCGAAGGGAGGTCGATGGTCTGTCGGTACAGATAGTCACATCGGACTTAATCCCTGGGAGGAGTTTAGGATGATGGACTACCGTCAACGGATCACGACCCACCATCGCAATACCTTTAGCGGAGATGCGGCCAAGTACCTGGTTGCTGAAGAAATTACAACGGGACGGAAGGCAATGGGAATAGCCAATCGTGAATTTTTTGCTCTGGGACAGCCCTTCGACGCACTTGTGCTCGACTCGAGAACACCTTTGTTGGCCGCTACTTCCGGAAAGCATATTTTGTCCAGTATGGTCTATGCGGGTGATTCGCATATGCTTGCAGGCACCATCGTTAATGGCCAATGGGTTGTCAAGAAACAGGAACATATCCGTTTGGATGCTATCCGTGCTGAATTTGAATCAACCATGCGCCGCCTCGCCACCCGTTGAGCAAAACAGGCTGACCGATCGTCCTACTTTTTCTGGGTAGTCATTTCATTTTGGGTAAATTAACCTTCCCAAAACCAGTAAACCGCTATGAAGAACCTGATCATACTCCTCCTGGGAGGATGCCTGTTGATTGCCCCAGCCACGGCACAAAAGAAAAACACGAAAGTTGAGGAGGCACAAAAAGTAGATGCAGCTCAATTCAAAGGACTGAAGTGGAGAAACATCGGGCCATTTCGCGGAGGACGCGCCAATGCCATCGCAGGTGTGCCCGGCAATGATAACCTGTACTATGTTGGATACACCGGAGGCGGTGTGGCAAAGACTGAGGATGCCGGCATCACCTGGAAGAATATATCCGACGGATTCTTCAACGTGGGATCTATTGGTGAGATAGCCGTAAGCGAATATGACCCCAACGTAATTTATGTTGGTAGCGGCGAGCACGCCGTTCGGGGCGTGATGACTTCATTTGGTGATGGTGTCTACAAATCAACGGACGCCGGCAAGACCTGGAAGAACATCGGCCTAGCGAATTCCCGTCATATTGCCGACATCGTCATCCATCCGACCAATGCCGATGTGGTGTTGGTGGGGGCTCAGGGTCCCGTGCATGGGGCCGGCGGCGAACGCGGTGTGTATAAATCAACAGATGGCGGAGCTACCTGGAAACGAACACTCTTTGTTGATGACAACACCGGGGTATCATCGCTCAGCATGGATATGAACAACCCGCGTATCCTGTATGCAGCTACCTGGCAACATCGTCGCTATCCGTGGAAAGTTGAAAGTGGTGGCCCGGGCTGTGCCATCTGGAAATCAACGGATACAGGCGAAACGTGGACCAAAATAGTAGACGGCCTTCCCAAAGAGATGGGAAAAATTGGTGTCGCGGTTTCACGGGCTAATTCAAACCGTGTGTATGCAATCATTGAGGCTGAAAAATCAAAAGCCGGATTGTATCGCTCTGATGATGGCGGAAGGAAATGGAATCTGATGACCAATGACCAGACCATTACCGCACGGTCATGGTACTATATGGAAGTATTCCCGGATCCCATCAATGCAGACATCGTGTACGTACTCAATGCTCCTGCCCTGCGATCCATTGACGGCGGTAAGTCATTTCAGGGTATGCAGGTTGGCCACGGCGATACACATGATTTGTGGATTAATCCAAAGGATAGCCGCAACCTTGCACTCGCCGATGACGGTGGGGGTGAAATCAGCTTCAACAACGGACGTTCCTGGTCGTCGATCGGAAATCAGGCGACCGCCCAATTCTACCGCGTCAATGTTGACAACCGCTTCCCGTTCTGGGTTTATGGCGGTCAGCAAGACAATTCATCGGTCATGATTCAGAGCCGTACCGGCGGCGCCGGCATTACGGACAAAGACTGGATGAATGGACCCGGCTGTGAAAGTGCCTACATCGCCTTTGATAATCCGGATGACCCCCGTTATTTCTACGGTGGATGTTATCAGGGCCAGGTCAACGTGCTCGATGCCAAAACAGGTGAGACCAAAGACGTCATGGAGTATCCGGCCACCAACCTGGCCTGGGCCCCCAAAGACATGAAATACCGCTTCAACTGGAATGCACCTCTCATCAACTCACCCCATGATTATCAAACCATGTATCACGGTGGAAATGTATTGTTCCGCACTACCAATGGAGGAATCAACTGGCAGGTGATCAGCCCCGACCTTACCAGAAACGACACCACAAAACAGGATACCAGTGGCGGACCTATCACTAACGAAGGAGCGGGCGGAGAAAATTACAATACGATTTACTATGTCATCGAATCACCTTCAGAGAAAGGTGTGATCTACACCGGGAGTGATTGTGGATTGGTACACGTGACCAAGGACGGCGGCAAGTCCTGGCAGAATATTACACCTGCCGGATTGCCGGAGTGTCTCATCCACTCCATTGAAGTTTCTCCGCACGATAAGGCTACTGTTTATATCGCGGCATCGCGCTATAAGTTCAATGACTTCAGCAACATGAGCTATAAGTCAACTGACTATGGTAAAACATGGACGAAGATCGGTGCAGGAGTTGCTACAGATGATTTTATCAAAGTTATCCGTGAAGACAAAAGGGTAAAGGATCTCTTGTATGCGGGCGCTGAACGCGGATTTTATGTTTCCTACAACGGGGGAGTCCAGTGGACGAAATTCCAATTGAACTTACCGATTGTGCCTGTAACGGACCTTGTGATTAAGGGAAATGACCTTGTGGCCGCTACCGCGGGAAGAGCATTCTGGATTTTGGATGACCTCGGAGCCTTGCAACAAAGCAAAGGAGAATTTGGCGTCACAAACCTGAAGCTATTCACACCCAAGCCAACATACCGGCTAAACGGCCCGCCTGCTTTTCTTGCCGCCAATGGTATTGAGTTACCAGGACTGGGGCAAAACCCGTCAGAAGGCGTAGTGTTTGACTATTATCTGAAGCAAAAGGCAGATACAAACAAGGTCACCTTGGAGATCATGGACCTGGCAGGGAAATCTATTCGTAAATATTCCAGCAAGAAGGATGAGTCATTCAAACCATATCCCGGCGGACCCCCCGCACCGGTGGTGATTCCATCTGAATCCGGCGTGAACCGTTTCGCCTGGGATTTCCGCGGCGAGCACCTGGTTGACATTCCCGGTGTTTATGTATTGGGAGACTACCGCGGACATCGCGTAGCCCCGGGACATTATAAGGCCCGCATGACGTATAAAGGTGAAACTTCAGAGACTGAATTTGAAATCCTTGCTGACCCGAACCTGAAAGCAACAGCTGCAGATTGGACAGCCCAGCAAGAGTTACTTAACCGCGCCGAGAGCTATCTCAACGAACTGAATACGTCCATCAACAGCATGCGCAAAGTCAAGAAGCAGATTGAGACCTACAACGACGTGATGAAGAATGAGAAAGACATGAAGGATATCCTCGATGCCGGAAAGGAACTCATCAAAAAGATTGACAAGTGGGAGTCAAACCTCACCGAAACCCGCTCTAAAAATTTTCAGGATGTAATTAATTTCCCCAATAAGTTGAATGCGGAGTTTTTTCAGGTAAGAACCACGCTTGATGAACATGATCCACGCGTTACCCAGGGTGTGCGCGATCGCCTGCAGGACATCCAGGCCGATTGGCAAAAGTTCAAAACACAAATGGATGAAATTGTGAAGAAGGACATCACCCAATACAACAAGCAATTCCGGGAGAAGAACCTTCCGGCCCTGATGACGGAGCCAAAGGAGATTACCATTAACAACTAAATCTGGAATCCCGGGTCAACATGATCCGGGATTCTTTTCTTATAAGCCTCAAATCCCATACCCATGCGCAAATTACCCTTACTCTTTTTGATGTTGATTGCCGTCCACGGCGTTGCACAAAAGTCAAAGCCGGCTCCTACGGCTGCACCAGGTTTTTCGGCCGACATGTACAAAGGCCTCTCCTGGCGGAATATAGGTCCTTTCCGTGGTGGCCGCAGCAATACCGTAGCGGGCGTAGTTCAGGATCCGCAGACGTACTACGCCGGATACACCGGTGGTGGCGTATGGAAAACGGAAGATGCAGGCTACAGCTGGAAGAATATCTCAGATGGTTTCTTTAGTGTCGGTACGATCGGTGATATCGCCGTCAGTGAGTCGGATCCCAATATTATTTATGTAGGAACAGGTGAACATGCCATTCGCGGTGTGATGACTTCCTATGGTGATGGTGTGTATAAATCTACCGATGCGGGAAAGACCTGGAAGAACATGGGATTGGAAAAGACACGACACATTGCTGATGTCGCCATCGATCCGCGTAACCCGGACGTGGTGTTTGTGGGCGCACAAGGTCCCGCCCATGGTGCCAGCCCGGACCGCGGTGTATATAAGTCAGTAGACGGTGGCATGACCTGGAAGAAAACCTTGTTCATCGATGAGAACACCGGCGTTTCGGGGTTGAGCATGGATATGACAAACCCAAGGATCTTATATGCGGCCACGTGGAAGCATCGTCGATATCCATGGAAGGTGGAGAGCGGCCCCGGCTCTGCTATTTATAAATCCACCGATGCCGGTGAAACCTGGAATAAAATGGTAGAGGGATTGCCAAAGGAGATGGGCAAAATTGGTGTGTCTGTTTCCCGAGCTAACCCCAACCGTGTGTTCGCCCTCGTGGAGGCCGCGAAACCAACCGATGGACTTTACCGATCGGATGATGGTGGAAAACGATGGACATTCATGAATGGCGATGCTGCCATCACGGCACGGTCGTGGTATTACATGGAGGTGTTTGCCGATCCGGTGAATGCAGACATCGTGTACGCTTTGAATGCTCCCATCCTTCGTTCGATTGATGGTGGAAAGACATTTGAGGACTTGAAGGATTTTCATGGCGACAACCATGACCTTTGGATCAATCCCAAAAACAATAAGAACATAGCCCTGGCCGAAGATGGTGGCGCCTGTGTCTCATTTAATATGGGTAAAGCCTGGTCCACCTTTCTCAATCAGCCTACGGCACAATTCTACCGCGTGAACGCCGACAACCGAATGCCATTCTGGGTCTATAGTGGACAACAGGATAACCTCTCCGTAGCCATCCCCAGCCGAACCAATAGTTATGGAATTACACAGAAAGATTGGTTTGACGGGCCGGGCTGCGAAAGTGCAGCGATTGCCTTTGACGATCCAAACAATCCGACATTGTTGTATGGTGGTTGCTACCAGGGACAAATCAGCGTGCAGGACCTCCGCACCCGCGAAATCAAAGATATCATGGAATACCCTTCCGTGAATGAAGGCGTTGCTCCCAAGAAAATGAAATACCGCTTCAATTGGAACTCACCCTTGATCAATTCTCCGCATGATCCTAAGGTGATGTATCATGCGGGCAATGTCTTGTTTAAAACCACCAATGGCGGAATGACGTGGACTCCGATCAGTCCTGACCTTACCAGAAACGACTCGACCAAGCAGGACAACAGTGGTGGCCCTATCACCAATGAAGGCGCGGGTGGTGAAAATTATAACACGATCTATTACGTAGCGGAATCGACCCTTGAGCGGGGAACCATATATACCGGCAGTGACTGCGGCCTGGTGTATCTCACCCGTGATGAGGGCAAGACCTGGACCAATGTAACACCAGCAGGTCTCCCGGAAGCCATGATCCATTCGATCGAGGTGTCACCCCATGACAAAGGAACGGTATACATCGCAGCCTCGCGTTATAAGTTCAACGACTTCGCCAACTATACCTACAAGTCAACGGACTATGGCAAAACATGGTCACGTATCGGCAATGGCATCCAAAACGATGATTTTATTAAAGTCGTTCGTGAAGATCCCAAAGTGAAAGACATTCTTTATGCCGGTGCCGAGCGGGGATTCTATGTATCCTTTAATGGAGGCGCCCAATGGAATCGACTGCAACTTAATTTTCCAGTGGTACCCATTACTGACCTGATTATACGGAACAATGACCTCGTAGCGTCAACAGCAGGGCGCTCATTCTGGGTGCTTGATGATTTGTCACCCATTCAACAATCCAGGGGTCATGTCTCCGCACGGGTGAAGTTATTCCAGCCCAAGCCCACCTATCGCATCTTTTCCTCATCGGGATTCTTCCTGTTGTATGATCAGGCCACAGGAAAAAATCCCGACGAAGGTGTTGGATTGGACTATTACCTGGCAGAGAAAGCCGATACCTCAAAAGTAACGCTGGAGATTATGGATGCAGCGGGTACGGTCATTCGCAAACTGACCAACAAGAAAGACTTGACGTATAAATCATATGTTGGTGCTCCGCCTGCACCGGTGGTGATTCCCTCAGAAGCCGGAGTGAATCGGTTCACCTGGGACTTTCGCACGGAGGCACTCCCTGATATTCCTGGTGTCTTTGTTTATGCGGCAGATTACCGCGGCCACCGTGTTGCGCCGGGGGTCTATAAGGCGCGGTTAACCTACAGGGGAGAGTCATCGGAAACAGAATTTGAAATTTTATCTGATCCTAAAATTCAGGCCTCAACGGCGGAATGGACAGCCCAACAACAATTCATGCAAAAGGCGGAGGAGATGATCCGCGAAACGCACGGTGCCGTAAATGGCTTGCGCAAAGTGCGTAAGCAAATTGAAACGTTTAACGAGGCTGCCAAATCCAATGAATCACTCAGGGACCTGCTGAAAGCCGGACAAGAACTGATCAAGAAGTTGGATGCCTGGGAATCACAGATCACCGAAACAAGGGCTAAAGGGTTTCAGGATGCCTTGAACTGGCCTGGAAAATACAACTCCAACCTGTTCAAAATTCGCGGAGGTGTAGATACGCACGATCCGCGTGTGCCTGCCGGGTACGGTGATCGCCTTGGAGACTTGCAGCAGGAGTGGATCAATCACAAACGTGTATTGAATAACCAGATTCAAAAGGAGATCATACAATACAACAAGATGATGAAGGACAAAAATGTGCCGGCCCTTCTCACCAACACACCCGAACCCGTCTTAAATAACTGACAGGACTCTTAGCCATTGGCGTAAAACCGGTTCCAGCGAGCCGGTTTTTTTTGTAACTCTGCTTACCTAAAATCAATCTGCCATGACCCGACTTATTTTTAGCTGCATCTTTTTGTGCCTGCTGCTTCCTGCCTATGCACAGAAGAAACCGGTTACAACAGCGCCAGCAGTAACCTATGACCAATCACTTTACAGCGGAATTCGGTGGCGCGAACTGGGTCCCTTCCGGGGAGGTCGTTCCAGCACGGCAACTGGCGTGGTTGGAAATCCCAATGTGTACTATTTCGGTGGCGTTGGTGGTGGGGTGTGGAAATCAACGGATGCGGGTCGCACCTGGGGAAATATCACAGATAATTATTTCGGTGGAACCGTTGGCGCTGTTGCAGTTTCGGCCAGTGACCCCAATGTTATCTATGCAGGAGAAGGAGAGCAAACCCTGCGCAGCAACGTATCTTCCGGATGGGGAGTATGGAAATCAACAGATGCTGGTCAATCCTGGAAACACATTGGCCTGACTGACTCAAAACATATTTCTCGAATCCGCATTCATCCAACCAATCCCGACATTGTATATGTGGCAGCTATTGGAAACCTGTGGAAACCCAATGAAACCAGAGGCGTGTTTAAGAGCACGGATGGTGGGGTTAACTGGAAGAAGGTATTATACATCAATGATAAAGCTGGGGCAGCAGACCTTATCCTTGATCCCAACAACCCCCGAATCCTTTATGCCAGCACCTGGAACATGAAGCGGAATGGCTACCGCATGGACAGCGGAGGTCCGGACTCCAAACTCTGGAAAAGCACCGATGCCGGAGAAACCTGGGAAGAACTCACCAATAAGCCTGGAATGCCCAAGGGCACCAATGGAATCATCGGCGTCACCGTTTCGCCCCTCAACTCAAATCGGGTATGGGCCATCATCGAAAATCTTGAAGGTGGCGTGTTTCGCTCTGACGATGCCGGGAAGACCTGGACGCGTGTTAACAATGACCGCGCATTGCTACAACGTGCATGGTACTATTGCCGCATTTATGCTGACACCCAGAATGAAGACAAAGTATGGGTGATGAACGTAAGCTATGGCGTTTCCAAAGACGGCGGGAAGACATTTGAACTGAAAGACTCCCCCCATGGTGATCACCATGATCTTTGGATCGATCCAAACAATAACCAGCGCATGATCATCGCTGATGATGGCGGGGCACAGGTATCTGTGGATGGGGGTGAGAACTGGACTACGTACCACAACCAGCCTACCGCACAATTTTACCGGGTTACGACTGACAATGTATTTCCATATCGCATCTATGGCGCCCAGCAGGACAATACCAGCGTTCGCATTCCGCACCGTACCGATGGGGGCTCTGTGGGAGAGCGCGACTGGGTAGCGTTGTCAATTGGAGAGAGTGCTCACCTGGCACCGGATCCGCTGAATCCGGATGTAGTGTATGGCAGTGACTACAAAGGTTACATGAGCATGCAGAACCTGGCCACCGGCCAGGAGCGAAGCACCAATGTTTGGCCAGATTTGCCCGCTGGATCGGGTGCCGAAGTGATGAAATATCGTTTCAATTGGAACTATCCCATTGTATTTAGTCCCCATAACCCCAAGAAATTGTATGCCGGATCAAATCACCTGCACGCCACGTACAACGGCGGTGAAAGTTGGGAAGAGATAAGCCCGGACCTCACCCGCAATGAGCCCGAAACCATCCGGTCTTCCGGTGGGCCCATTACGCAGGACAACACGGGCGCGGAGTACTATGCAAACTTGTTTGTGATCACGGAATCACCGTACACCAAGGATGAAATCTGGGTGGGAAGTGATGACGGGCTGCTTCATGTGACAACCGACGGCGGAAAGAACTGGAAGAACATTACCCCGCCGACTTCACCGAAGTACAATATGATGAATTGTATTGATGTAAATCCCTTCGTGAAGGGCGGTGCTTACGTTGTGGCAACTTCCTATAAGTTCGGAGACAACACGCCATACGTTTACAAAACCACCGACTACGGTAAGAGCTGGACCACCATTACCAATGGAATTCCAAAGGAAGAGTTTGTACGCGTAGTCCGGGCAGACCCGAAACGTGCAGGTCTATTGTACGCCGGAACCGAGAAAGGAATGTGGATATCCTTTGATGATGGTGCCAACTGGTCTAAGTTCCAGTTGAACCTTCCACCCGTACCGATTCATGATCTGGTCATCAAGAATGATAACCTGATCGCTGCTACCCATGGCCGGAGTTTCTGGCTCATTGACGATATCACGCCGCTGCATCAATTGTCGTCAGAGGTAATGAATAAGGAATCTCATCTGTACAAACCGATGCCATCTTATCGCATGGCGTCTCGCGGCGGATACCAGGAAGACAACAGCAAGCTCGAAGGGCAAAACCATCCGGGTGGGGTGTTGGTGCATTTCTACGTGAAGAATGTAGATGACAACACCGATGCCAAACTGGAATTCATGACCCTGACAGGAGAAATGATCCGGACCTTTGCAAATAAATCAAAGGAACCCGGTGAGAAACTTAATGTGAAAAAGGGAGGCAATCGATTTGTATGGAACATGCGCTTTCCTGGATTTAAGACATTCCCCGGCATGGTATTCTATGATGCCTCTAATCAGGGACCCAAAGTAGTGCCGGGTAAGTACAAGGTGAGACTTACGGTGAATGGGCAGTCAACGGAGCAGGAGTTTGAAATACTCAAAGATCCCCGGATCGCTACCACCCAGGAAGATTTTCAGGCTCAATTGGACTTCCTTATCAAAGTACGTGATAAAGTAAGCGATGCCAACCAGGGGGTCATCGATATCCGAAGGATCAAAGAGGACCTCGGCTACGTCAAGTCCAAGGTAGGAGCGGAAGCGCAATACAAGGAGTTGCTGGAGACGATTAAGAGATTCGAAGACCAGCTTACGGTGATCGAGAATAACATACACCAGACTAAAAACAGGAGTGTGCAGGATCCGCTCAACTATGGCATTAAGCTGAACAACCGCCTGGCCCACCTGATGCGGGAGCAGGGGCAGGCAGATTTCCGTCCGACCCAACAGGGCGAGGCCGTTCGTCAGGATCTTACCCGGAAAATTGACAGTGAATTACAGAGCCTCCGGAGCCTGATCAACACCCAGGTTGATTCGATCAACCGGATGATCAAAGACAAGGGCCTGGAAATGATCACCATCAAAAAACCTGCTTCAGAGATGTAAAAAGGGCATTTTGCGATTCCGGGGTTTTTGACGTTCGTCGGCCCCGGAAGCGCTTAGGCTCCAATTTCGCCGGTTGGGCGTGCCGGGTACACATTCATCGTTTACACTTGATTCCCTTTGGTGTATAAAGGGCTGTAAACGCTATGAAAAATATCCTGTTCTTCGTGTTAGTGGCGTCAGCAATCGCTGGCTGTGGCGAATGCGACAACTCGAATTATTTTCAGATCAAAGCCAAGGATGCTCAGAAGACGCCGAGCATGTGCCGCTTTCAGGCTACGGGTCTCGGACCTTGCTCCGCCTGGCAAACCACCCAGGACATCTACTTCACAGACTCCTGCCGGAATTTCCAACTGAGCCAAATCCTCAAACGCGATGTGGTGTTCAGTTTGCAGAATAAGTCGGCTGCTGCATCGACGCCTAATTAGCCTGGACTATTTCTCCCACTTCCAGTCTCCGGCAATGGTCAGTGGCTCGCGCAGGTTATTATCAATCATAAACTGGCGTGTTGTTTCACTGTCCATTTTTTCGGCAGGAAGTTTTTCTGCATTGGCCAATCCATAGAGAATCATCGTGCCAAACCTGGAAGTATTCCTGATGTGTGTCTCATTGACAAGTTTAAAGTCGTCGCAATCAGAATGGTAACATCCGTAAATAGATCGGTCCAGGTTGCTGTGCATCGACAATACCGGAACACCTTCCAGCATAAACGGCTGGTGATCGGAGTGTAAGCCGGAACGATTGCTGAGTTTGTTTTTATAGATAGTATCAATTTTCTGGATCGTGGCACCGATGTTGGCAAAGAAGGTGGTATCGTTAATTTTGCCACCGGCGTTAATGCCGACGGGATTTCCGGTCATGTCGCAGTTCATCATGTATTTGATGTTGTTGATAGATCCGTCGCTCACCAACTGCTTTACCATGTGACGTGAACCCAGCAATCCCTGCTCTTCGCCCATGAACATCACAAATTGTACGGTCCGGCGCGGCTTCAACTTGTTGGCTTGAAAGGCACGGGCAATATCCAGTACGGCAAATGAACCAATACCATTATCGATCGCACCGGTAGCCAGGTCCCAGGAGTCCAGGTGACCACCAATGACGATCTTTTCCTCTGGCAGATCAGTGCCGGGAAGGGTTGCGATCACGTTGCGCGCTTTGATCATGTCGCTGTGATTGGTCATCACCAGGTGAGCTGATACCTTTTTCTTTTTTAAGGTCTCTTTAAGTTTCATACCAGTTTCTTTGCCGATGCAAACTGCAGGGATGGGGATTAACTCTCCGGTAACTGATGCGGTGCCGGTGAGCAGAACACCCTTATCAACTGCATTAATAATGATGACGCCGATAGCACCGTGGTTAATAGCAATAGCTGTTTTTTCGCTCCGGTGGAGGTTGGTGGCTTCTTTCTTGCTGCCCTCGAGGATCCCGATATAGATCAGGGCAAGCTTGCCTTTCACAGCCTCTGGTTTTGTTGAGTAATCCATTTCAAGTCCATTCCCCATATCGACTACATCTCCAGTTACATCGGCTTGAATGGGTGAATGACCCAGGGTTACTGCTTTCACGGAATCTCCAGCGATGGTCAATGAAACGGTTCCTCGCGACCAGGCTTCTACCTGAAACTCCTGATATTGAACATCCTGAAAACCGTATTCTTTGAATTTGTTGAAGGTGTACTCTTCAGCTTTGTGCCCGTTTTCTGATCCTGTCAGCCGGTGACCGATGGTGGAAGTCGCTTCCTGTAATGTCGCATAGGCCTTGGCGTTTTGTTTTACCTCCTGATCGATGCGGGTGAAGGTTTCCTGCAAGGTTTCTGGTTTGGTACAGCCGCTGATGAGGATAATGCTGAAGATGATAAGCTTTTTCATTTTTTTGGAGATTGCATTCAAAAGTACGGATGATAGCCCACTCCCTGACAGATAATTATGCGAGCGGATGCCGTGCGGCGAGCATCCACGTGGAGAAAGCACTGAGGGCAAGCCAAATCGCGGCAACAGGCCACCCGACAACCATCAGGAGAAGTAAGGAAACCAGTGAATAGTAAATGGGGAAGGCGAAGATGCCAAACACAAATCGTATCGTGGGCGCGAAGATCGGGTCTTTGATCTCCTGTCGAACTTTGTGCCAGATCGCCAATGGTGGGAAATTCAAGATTCGAGAAACTTGCTGCATCCAGTGGGGTGCTGCAGTTCTTTTTCGAATAAGCTTTACAACAGGTTCTGCACCCGATTCAATCTGGGCGATCCGTTCATTCGTTTCGACGGGATCCAGATAGTTAACACCTCCCATCTCCAATTTTTCAACAATCTCGTCATACCGGTTGGTGTCGTCCACGTGCGCAATAAGCTTTTTGAGTCGTACATCAAGATCTCGTTTGAGTTGTTGCGCCCCCGCCAACGATCCCATCTGAAAATACGCCCTGGCATCCAGTGCTTCACCAAAATAGACACTCACACTGGAGCGAAAGACCATGGGTTGCGTATAGTTAATACCAACCGGAACCACATAAACCGGATTGCTGAAATCTTTCTCCAGGTGATGAAAGGCTATGCGCGCAAATCCTTTGCTAAGGGGGCGGAGTCGCCTGGCGCTGCCGTGATTTCCTTCTGGAAAGATGACAAGCGATTCGCCACGGCTAAAGACCTTGTCGCAGGCATCAAATGTTTTTTCGTTCTCTCCGAGCGACTGCCAGCCATCGCGTATGCGATAAATAGGAATCATATTGAACGTACTGAGCAGCCAGCGTATGAATGGCTTCTTAAAAATATCTGCACGTGCTACAAAGTTGGTGCGGGTGGGATTAAAGCAGACAATTAACAAAGCATCGAGCAATGCGTTTTGGTGATTCGCTGCAAAAATCACCGGTGCCTTCGGAATGTTCTCCCTTCCGTGAATGACAATTTTCCGAAAGTGAAATAAGAGTCCTAAGCGGACGTACATACGCAACGCCTCAAACCAGAAGTGCTGCACGGGTTAAGAAGTTTGTGTCGCCGTGACCGTACGCCCCCAGAATGTTGCGATTAGCATGCCGGAGATGATATGCCAGATGCCCCACCACGCGGCCACCAGCGCAGCCCCACCCAGACCACCAAAGAAACTGAAGATCAACAGCAAACCCAGTCCTGAATTCTGAATACCGGTTTCAATGGCGATGGTTTTTTGGTCACGGAACTCAAGACCAAAAATTCGCGCAGCATAGAATCCGGAAGCCAGGGCCACTGCATTGTGAAAGAAGACCACGACCAACACCAAATGAATGTACCGGGTAAAAATGTCCACGTTGTTGGTAAACGCCATGGCTACAAACCCGAGGAAGATCACTATAGAGAACGGTTTGATGAAACGCGAAATGAGCGCGGCGAAGGCGGGCCAGTGTCTGCCTACAAACATGCCCGCTAATAATGGTAGTCCGGCTATCAATAAAATGGTTTCTAGTACTTCCACGGCATCCAGACTCACTTCATGTAGAATGGAGGCTACGGGAGGATAAAGTCCGCCCCAAAAGCTGAGGTTAAAAGGCGTCATCACAATGGCAAGTACCGTTCCGACGGCGGTTAAACTTACTGACAATGCGGTATTGCCCTTCGCCAGGTAAGTAATGAAGTTGGAAATGTTGCCACCCGGGCAGGCGGCTACCATGATCATTCCCAATGCGATGCTGGGCGCGGGCTGAATAACATATACGAGTGCACAGGTTGCGGCTGGGAGAATCACAAACTGAGACGCCAAACCAACCAGAGCAATTTTTGGCGACCTCACCAGCCGGATGAAGTCATCAGTCTTGATTTCGAGGGCCACACCAAACATGATGAAGGCCAGGATGAAGTTCAATGCACTGAGATTGCCTTCGTTGAAATTGAGGTGGATCTGATCAACTTCCTGCATGATGGTAAGATCAGTATTGTTTTAGAATTATGCACCTGTTTTCATGCAAATCGCCCCGAATTTGCTTATTCGGGCCTGATGTTGCGATCTTCCGTTCATGAAACTACGGTATGCAGTAAACCTGCACAAAGGCCTTACCGGCATGGTGGTCATTGCCATGATGATCATATACGATAACACCACACTCGGACCGTTGGTGTATCTATCCTTACACGGTACGTATGGCGTGATGTGGCTGTTGAAAGACCGCATGTTCCCGGACAAGCAATGGGAAGAACAAGTATCAGTCGGTTACGCGCTGTTTGCGTTTGTAGCATTGCTATTGTACTGGATTGCACCCTGGTACCTGATCAGCAATCGTATTGAACCAACAGCGGGGTACATTGCCACATCGGTATGCCTGGTGGTATTGGGCACGATGTTGCACTTTGGCAGTGATGCCCAAAAATATTTCACCCTGAAGTACAAACCGGGACTGATCACCGAAGGATTT
>DNZD01000277.1 GCA_003504855.1 Cytophagales bacterium | reverse complement strand
CTGGTGTGACGGGTAGATCTCCAGGTTTGCGATAAACCAATCGTACAACTCGCGGTGAGGAATGAATTCAAGGGTACAGATGCTGTGGGTAATATTCTCTATAGAATCGCTTTGCCCGTGGGCGAAGTCGTACATGGGATAGATACACCAGGCATCGCCTGTACGATGGTGGTGCGCCTTTTTGATCCGGTAGATGATCGGATCACGCATATGCATATTCGGGCTGGCCAGGTCCACTTTAGCCCGCAATACTTTTTCACCGTCCTTGAATTGACCCGCCTTCATGGCTTCAAACAACCGTAGGTTCTCCTCGACGGTGCGATCGCGATACGCACTGGGCGTTCCCGCTTTGGTCGGCGTGCCTTTTTGGGAAGCGATTTCCTCGCTGGTGCTGTCGTCGACATAAGCCAGACCCTTCCGGATCAGCTTCACCGCGAATTCATACAACCTGGGAAAGTAGTCGGAGGCATAAAACTCATTGGCCCACTGAAAGCCAAGCCACTGCACATCCGCCTTGATGCTCTCCACATACTCAGTCTCTTCCGTACTGGGGTTGGTGTCATCAAACCGGAGGTTAGTCTTACCGCCGTACTTGAGGGCCAGCCCGAAATTGAGGCATATACTCTTGGCATGGCCCAGGTGCAGATAACCGTTGGGTTCCGGTGGGAAACGGGTACTGATGGTCTGGTACTTGCCGCTCTTGAGATCGGCCTCAACTATTTCTTCGAGGAAGTTTAAGCTCTTGTCGTCTGCCATGGCACAAATTGAAGGGCAAAGGTATAAAAGCCTGATGCAAATCATGGTTCCCGGCCGCCGGATTATCCTATTTTTCCGTGCAACTTTGACGAGGCAAGTTGTGTTTTACTATTGGTTTCAATACCTCAACGCGAATCAACCATGAAACAAACGTATACGGTGCAAGGAATGACCTGCAGTGGATGTGCCAGCACGGTCGAAAAAGCACTTTCTAAAGTAACCGGAATTCAAAGCGTTACCGTTCGGCTGGAAGCCGCTGCCGCAGACATCACCGCTGAACGTGCCGTACCCTTCTCGCAACTTCAGGAGGCCTTGCGCCCGTGGCCCAATTACCTGATCTCTGAAGCCGGTAAGACTCATGCACCCCTGGCACCCGTCAGCTTTTGGCAGGATGCACCTGTGTGGCGACGTGCCGGCCTCAATACCCTGAATTGCCTCATCGGCTGCTCGATCGGAGATTTTATGATGGTAATCTTTTTACAAGCTTACTACCCGAATACCTCCATGGCCTTGCAAATGGTACTGGCTACCACAGCCGGATTGATGACTTCCGTAGCCATGGAAACGGTGCTGCTGCGCATCCGGGAAAGTTTTGCGTGGGCCCTTGCTTTTCAAACTGCCGTTTCGATGTCATTCATTTCCATGATTGCCATGGAACTGGTGATGAACACCACCGACTTTATGATCACCGGCGGCAAGGCCTCATTTGGAAATCCAATGTATTGGACGGCCCTGATTGTGGCGATGGTGGCAGGTTTCCTCGCACCACTGCCGTATAATTATTTTAAACTAAAGAAGTACAATAAGGCGTGCCATTAGGCTGGCCTATTTTCCATAAATCTGATTCAGCACTGCTGCCAACCGAATACCAGATTGCAGGATCCGAAGCCTGACGATACTCAGGTATTTATAGGAGTATTGAAAACCCAGCGTGCCATTGCCAATGCTGTACACCTGCGGGCGATAGCTCATGGACTCCATGGCCCATTCGCGCACGGTGGCACTCTGCCATTGCTTCATAACAGTCGCATCCGGACGAATCAATGATTCAGCCAATTCCGTGTAACTCAGTTTCGTATCATCAATCATTTCGCTGTCCCATACGCGGTGCAGGTTAGAGTCATTGCGAAACCACTTTACCTTCACATCATTGCCGCCTTTATCTCCCGGGCGTCCAACGTGGAGTGGCTGATGGATATCACCCACCAAATGGACGAGCATCTTTAGCATTTCCCGCTCCTGCTTCTCATTGAGTTTACCTGTTCCCAGCTCCTTCATGAATTTTTCGATCATGGCTACCACCTTACCATCCGGGTTGGCTTCCACATCCTCATATTTCTTGCCATCGGGTACGGTGGTGTAATGCCACTCCGTGGCGTAGTTGTAGGTTGAGTCAGACCGGATCTCATCCATCCAGGTGCTTACCATAGCGAGAGACTCCTGCTGCAAAATGGCGGCAATGCGCTTCTTAGCCTTGGGGTTCAGGTATTGTTCGGCCACTTTGCCCATAGCCCTGTGCCCGGTAGGGCCCCAGGCGAAGGCGGCGGCAGAAGCCCATAATACCAACAGCAGAACAGACAGGGACTTTTTCATGGTGAACTTATTATCTGCACAATATTAACTTTTTCGGCTTCAACCTGCATCGTATCCCGGTGATATTAGCGTTATCTTTGATAGCCGGTTTTCTATGGAACAAACGGTTAAATTATCTGCCATCCGGGTTGCCAATCAACTGGACCTGAAAGGCGTCAAGAGCACCATCGAACTCAAGCCCCTGGCCGACAGCTCTTCGGAGTTGTTCTATGGCTTCGGCAGTAATAAGTTTCTGTACTTGTTCAACTACGGCGTAATGGTATTCACCGGTTACACGGAAGAAGAAATCAGCCGTACCGTATCCGGTCTCTTGCCCTATCAGCGCAACCCCGAGTCCTGGCTTCGCGACGAACATAGCGTTCATGTGGTAAGCGGGGCACCTTTGCAATTTGATTTCAGTGAGTTGATTGTTGATCGCATCGATGCCCAAATCATCCGTATTGTGATGTTCAATCTCGCCCAATCGGTGGCGCTGGATCATTACCACGCAGTCTCAGAAAATCTGCTCACGGAAATCCGGGGATTCACACGAAACCTGGAACTCACCGGCAAACTCAAAATCAGCCGGATCAACATGCTCAAGTTTATCGGCAAGGCACTGAATACCCAGAACGACATAGCCGACAATATTTACATCTTTGATGCACCCGATCTGGTCTGGGACGATCAATACCTCGACGACCTTCATAAGGGATTACTAAAACACTTTGACCTTCGGGTGCGGTTCAGTGAGATTGAATACACCCTGCGCATCACCGAAGACAACCTCCGGGTATTTCGTGAAATCATCAATCAACGCGAAAGCCGTCTGCTGGAATGGATAGTCATCATCCTCATCTTCGTGGAAGTGATTGACATGATCATCTCCAAACTATTCTGAACCATGAATAAACGCCAGGCCCTTTTTCTCAATTTTGACATCGAAGCCCAGCCTGACGAAGTCACTTGCGGGCCCACCTGCCTCCATGCCATGTATCAATACTACAACGACCCCATCAGTCTGCAACAGGTTGTCAAGGAAGTAAAGCAACTCAAGAATGGAGGGACCCTCGCAGTCATGATGGGCAACCATGCCTTACGGCGCGGCTACAAAGCCTCCATCTACACCTACAACCTCAATGTCTTTGACCCCACGTGGTTCAAACTGCCTTCGACCAAAATTGTAGAACACCTGAAGCGACAGATGCGCCATAAATTCAAACGCCGCAAGCTTATTGTCGCCAGCCGGGCTTACATTAAATTCATAGAGGCCGGTGGCCATATGTTATACCACGAATTGGATGATTCCCTGATCAAGGGCTATTTACAAAAGAAGGTTCCCATTTTGACCGGACTGAGCGCCACGTATCTTTATGGTACCCCCCGTGAAATTTCTACCACCAACAAATACGACAGCATCAAAGGTGACCCCGTGGGGCACTTCGCGATCATCAATGGTTTTGACGACGCCACCAAAAAAGTTTACCTCGCCGACCCGATGAATCCGAATCCGCTCAAGAGCCAATACTACAGCGTTGGTTTCGATCGACTCATCAACAGCATCTTGCTGGGCATTGTGACGTATGATGCGAATATGTTGGTGATTGAGCCAAAATAGGGACTTGAAAGGACTTAGAACTTAGATCATAGGATGATGGTTGCGGGCACCCAATTGATCAGGAAAATAGTGATCAGACCAATTAACAAAATAACTTTTACTTCTTAGTTTGATTCATGATTGGATCATTGCAAGAATTCAAGACCTACCAAAGTGCCATGAAGTTTGGGGAGACAGTATGGAAAGTGGTAAGAGAATGGGATTGGTTTGCCCGAAAATCCATAGGAATTCAGTTAGTCTCTGCCGCAGATTCAGTCGCGGCCAATTTAGCTGAAAGCCTGGGACGTTACAGTACCAAAGAAGCAAGGCAATTCTGCTTTTACGCAAGGGGTTCTTTATTCGAGACAAATTCCTGGATTGACAAAGCATATCAACGTAACCTCATGAACGAACAACAACATCAGGAACTACAGGAACAATTGAATAACACAGGTCGGATGCTAAACGGATACATCAACTCGTTGGGGAGATTCACAAGTGAACCTCCGCCTAAGGTCTAAGTTCTAAGACCACCCTTTACTACTTCCCCCATGCCTAAACTCATCATCGTCGATCGGCCCAAACTCTGGAACCTCCAACTGGAAGATGTGGAGGTGATCACTCCGGCGCGATACATTACAGAGCCGCTCTATCAGACCATCAAACACCTGAAAGTCATTAACCTCTGCAAGTCGTATCAATACCAAAGCGAAGGCTACTACGTGTCCATGCTTGCCGAAGCCCGCGGACATAAGGTCCTGCCCGAAGTAAGCACCATCCAGGACCTGCGCTTTCCTTCGATTCTGCGCGATGACTCACAGGACTTCGATGCGCTGATTCAAAATACATTCAAGCACGAGCCCTACGACAAGGTTGAGTTCAACATCTATTTTGGAACCGCCCAGTCGGAGCACCTGAACAAACTCGCCCTCCAACTCTTTCAACTGGTCCAGGCGCCGTTGGTGCGCGTGAGCTTTTCCAAGAAGAGCAAATGGATCTTGCAGAGCATACGGCCCGTCTCCCTGAACGAAATGCCGGACACCGACCAGCCCATTCTGGAATCGGCGTTGGAGAAATACTTACTCCGCAAGCGCGACTACCGGCCTGACAAGAAAAAATATGACCTGGCCATTTTAGTCAACCCCGAAGATCCCAACCCCCCCTCCGATGACCGCGCCCTCAAGCGCTTTTATAAGGCATCCCTGGAGGCTGGATTCAATACAGAATTCATCACCAAGAATGACATTGACAAGTTGATTCAGTATGATGCACTGTTTATCCGGGAAACGACCAACGTCAACCACCACACCTTCCGGTTTGCCAAGAAAGCCGAATCGCTGGGCCTGGCTGTTATTGATGACCCCGAGTCAATTCTCAAGTGCACGAACAAAGTGTATCTGCATGAACTGCTGAACACCAACAAAATACTCACCCCGCGGTCTTTTGTCATCACCGAAGAAATCTGCAAGGCGGTGCCCGAGCACCTCACCTATCCTTTTATTCTCAAGCAGCCTGATGGCGCTTTTTCACGCGGCGTGGTTAAAGTTCACAATGAAGAAGAATTCAGGTTGGTACGGAAAAGCATGTTCGAGAAGTCGGACCTGCTCATCGCACAGGAATTCCTGCCTACTCCCTTCGACTGGCGGGTAGGCATCATCAACAACCAGGTGATCTACGTCTGTAAGTACTTTATGGCCAGCAAGCACTGGCAGATCGTTAACTGGAATGCAAAAAAAGAAGGTTCCCGCGATGGCGAAGTAGAATCCATTGCCGTCGACCAGGCCCCACCCGGCCTGCTCAAAGTTGCCCTGAAAGCCACCGGCCTGATCGGCTCCGGACTCTATGGGGTAGACATGAAAGAGGTGGATGGGAAATTTATTATTATTGAGGTGAATGACAACCCTAATATTGATGCCGGCACGGAGGACAAAATCCTGAAAGACAAACTGTACGACATCATCATGGAGACACTCCTGACTAAAATCAAATCCCGCAAATGACACAACCCGTGCGGTACCACATCTTCCAGGCTTATGGCATCGAGCTGGAATACATGATTGTCGACCGGGATACGCTCGACGTCAAGCCCATCGCCGACGAATTATTGCGTGCTGCGCTGGGGGTAATCGGCAGCGATTTTGAGAACGACCTGATTACGTGGTCCAATGAATTGGTGCTCCATGTGATCGAAATCAAATCCACCAAACCGGAGAGCAACCTGTCGGCCGTTGCCTCGGCTTTCGCCGATAATGTGACCCGCATCAATGAACTGCTGCTGCCGTTCAATGCCATGCTCATGCCCGGAGCGGCACATCCATGGATGAACCCAAACCTGGAAACCCGATTGTGGCCACACGACAACAACGAAGTGTACGCCATTTATAATACCATTTTCGATTGTCGCGGCCATGGTTGGTCAAACCTGCAATCCACCCACCTCAACTTGCCGTTCTACGATGATGAAGAATTCGCTAAGCTGCACGCCGCCGTCCGCCTGGTGCTTCCCATCCTCCCCGCCCTGTGTGCCAGTTCGCCGATCCTCGAAGGAAAGTCCACCGGGAGTCTTGATTCCCGAATGCTATTCTACAAAAACAACCAGGCTCGTATTCCCTCCATCACGGGCAAAGTGATCCCTGAAGCTGTCTTCTCCAAGCGGCAATACACAAATACCGTGTACGACAAAATCAAATCAGACATAGCACCATTCGATCACGATCATATCCTCGATCCGGTTTGGGTTAACTCTCGCGGGGCCATACCAAGATTCGACCGTGGTTCCATAGAAATTCGCATTATGGACATTCAGGAATGTCCGCCGGCAGATCTCGCCATCCAGGCCCTCGTAATTGAAACCATCAAGTCACTGGTGGATGAATCATTCTGCAACCTGGAAGAACAAATGCGGGTCCGGACAGAAATCATGGCAGGTATTCTGGATGACACCGCCCACCAGGGACAGCAGGCAGAAATCTTATCTTCTGAATTTCCCAACATCTTCGGGCTTCGTTCTCCTTGTACCGCCGGTGATCTGTGGAAACATATTTATGCACGCCTTCAGGCCAAAGACGCAAGCCTGGCACATTGGGATAAGGAGTTGGCAGTTATTCTGAACGAGGGAACACTTGCCGATCGCATCCTGCATTATTTACACGGTGATTTTTCAACTGCTTCATTGCATCAGGTGTATCGCCGGCTTTCGGATTGTCTGGCGCAAAACAAAATGCTGCTGCTGTAATGAATCAATCCATTGCCCATGTTGCCTTACTGGTTGATGACTATGACAAAGCCATCGCATTTTACTGCGGCAAGCTCAATTTTACCTTAGAAGAAGACACCTTGCTTGGAAACGACAAACGGTGGGTGCTCGTCAAGCCACCCGGCTCAACGGGCACTTCGTTGCTGCTGGCCCGCGCCGCCAATGAACAACAGCGGGAAACCGTCGGCAATCAAAGTGGTGGACGGGTATTTCTGTTTCTCTATACCGATCACTTTCAGAGCGACTACCAACATCTGCTTGATCAGGGCATAACCATCGTACGCCCTCCGGTGCAGGAAACCTATGGTACCGTTGCTGTTTTCTCTGATTTGTATGGCAATCTCTGGGACCTCATCGAACCAACCAGCACCCGATAATTCGATCAGGTAATCCGTACCCGGAAAGTTTATCCAATACTTCTGTTGTGGCGTTAATGATTTCATGCGTGCGCTTCGCAACTGGGTAAGGGTGTTTTTTGGTTTCTCTCGTACAGAGACAAATGGATTTCTCATTCTGCTCCCACTCACCACGATGGTATTGTTCTCAGCACCACTCTACGAGGCTCTTTATCCGGCTCCTCCTCCGGTAGCTGATCAGCATAGGCTGGATAGTTTACTGAAGACCCTTGTATGGGAAACGCCGGATACTACACAACCGCGGATGATTGCCTTTGATCCGAATCAGGTAAGCGACAGCCTGTTGGTCCGCATGGGGCTTTCCCCCCGCATGGCCGAGCGATGGATCAACTTTAGAAACAAAGGTGCACAGTTCAGGACCTGGCAGGATGTCAGCAAACTGTATGGTATTGATTCATCCTGGGTACATCGGGCGATACCGTTTATGCGGTTCCCGGTGCCGAAGTCCTATCAATTTACCCGGAAGAAAAAAGAGCAATCGCCTGTTGACATCAACCTGGCTGATACCACTCAACTGGATGCTGTCTATGGTATCGGGGCAGCACTCGCTCGTCGCATTACAAACTACCGAAGTCGCCTCGGGGGCTTTGTGCGCATGGAACAGTTGTATGAAGTCTATGGACTGGATTCAGTGGTGGTAAAGACCCTGATGAAGAAATTTTTTGTGTCCTCCGATTTCAGTCCGGTCAAAATTTCATGGCAGCAAGCAACTGCTGAGGAGTTATCGAAGCACCCATACATACGAAGGAAAGAGGCGCAAGCCATTGCTGCGTGGTGCATGCAGCACAAAGGAAAATTGAGCGTGGCAGATCTCACGCAGATCCACGGGATCTCGGCTGAGTGGATTCAGCGAATACAACCTTATTTACAGCAAGACCCCTGATCAGGCGGCAACTTCCATCCCCGGTTTGACAGCTTCAGTAGCTACCTCCACCTGCAGTGTCTCAGAATGCTGACTGAGGTCCAGTCCGAGTTTTTCCTCGTCGGCTGATACACGCAGCGGGGTTATCCAATCAGTGATCTTGAACAGCAGGAATGAGCCACCAAAGGTAAATACACCCACCAGCACCAGGGCCAGCAGGTGATAGCTAAACGTTTCTACCTGTCCGTACACCAGGCCCACGCCATTGGCGAATACACCGGTGAGGATCATTCCCACAATGCCACCTACGCCGTGACAGGGGAAAACATCAAGCGTATCGTCTAGTGATGTTTTCTGTTTATAGTAAACCGCCAGGTTGCTGATGATGGCAGCGACGAAACCGATGAAGATACTTTGGCCGAGATTGACAAATCCTGCTGCCGGTGTAATGGCCACCAGGCCGACCACGGCACCGATGCAGGCGCCCACGGCAGAAATCTTGCGGCCTACAAGGGCATCAAAGAGTACCCAGGTCATCATGGCAGATGCAGATGCAAAAGCTGTGGTGGCAAAGGCCTGAACCGCCTGACCACTGGCGGCGAGTGCAGAGCCCGCGTTAAAACCAAACCAACCAAACCATAGCATGGCAGTTCCGAGAATGATAAATGGGATGTTGGCCGGGTGGTGGTATTTCTCCTCGCGTTTCCCGAGCATGTAGGCGCCCGCCAACGCAGCAAACCCTGCAGACATATGTACGACCGTTCCTCCGGCAAAGTCGAGAACGCCAAGCTTCCGCAGGAATCCATCCGGGTGCCAGGTCCAGTGCGCCAACGGGCTATAAATGACGAGGGAAAAGAGGCAGATAAAAATCAGGTACGACGTGAACTTCACCCGTTCGGCAAACGATCCGGTAATCAGGGCCGGGGTGATGATGGCGAACATCATCT
>DNZD01000353.1 GCA_003504855.1 Cytophagales bacterium | reverse complement strand
CATTCCATGCGCCCGCGCCCGGAAAGTTCATCAACAGGTACCGGGGTAATCCCGATCGCCATCGGGACGGGAGAGTAAGTCGTCGCCTGACTTCAACACAAGGCCTCGTCCTGATGAAAATCGGGAACGAGGCCTTTTTGTTTTTATTGATGAACAGAATAAGAAAGACAATTACCAGGATCAGCCAACCCGCACTTCAATTAGTCTAGCCGGGTCAAAATGATGATGCGCCGCCTCCAAAAGCTGCGCTGATGAACAGCTACTCACGAACCGTAGCAAATCAGTATAATAGGCCGGCGTTAATCCCGCGAGGAATAAACCTTTGATCTTATCGGAAACTGAGAAGAGTGTCGCGTTTTCGGATTGCCAACTCCCAATAAAGTAGTTGCGGGCATTTTCAAGCTCATCCACCGGAACCGCAACGGATCGAAGAACTTCAATCTCCTTGCGAATCTCCACCAACGCCTGATCTGCATTCTGCTGATTCACTTCCGCACCAATAACCCAGCAACTTGATCTTTCAAAATGATTGATGGAGGAGTATATGCCGTAGGTAAGGCCTTTCTCTTCCCGGATATTTTTCATGAGCCTGGATCCGAAGAAGCCACCCAAAATGTGATTGACGAGAACTGTGGCAAAATGCTCCGCGCTGTGCTGTTTTTGGGGAAACAAGGCACCCAGTCTAATCGATGCCTGAACACTGTTTTCACGGCGCAGCGTCAATGAACGGCCTGGGTGCGGTATGTGCTCGGCGGGAGTAACGATCGGCGGTGAAGGAGGCAACAAATGCATGACTTCGCGAAGGACCTGATCATCTAATCTGCCTACGATGAAGACAGCCCGCAGTTTGAAATGCTTTTGGTAGTAGTCCCGTAAAGCGATGGTCCCCAGTCCGGTCAATTGATGTTCTTCCAACGAACTTCCGTAGGGATGCGACCCACCAAAAATTGCTTTGCGAATCTCCTTGGAGGCGACTACACTCGTCTTCTCATTTTGAACGCGCAGATTCTGAAGGAAGATCTCTTTCATGATCCGGAGTTCCTCCTCGTCAAAGGCTGGTTCAGTAAGCACCTCACCTAACAGCTTCATGGCCTCAACCACATTTTTGCGCAAGGCAAAGAGGGCAACTGTTGTTATGTCATACCCCGGAGAAACTTCCAGGTGTGCACCCAGGGATTCAAATCCTTCTGCCACCGCGAACGCATTGCGATGACGAGTTCCCTTGGACAATAACTGTGAGGCGAAATGGCTAATGCCCGGTCCTGGTTCGTGCCACTTTCCGGCATCAAAGAGCAATTCAATGCGTACCGCCTCCTGGCTGATTTGTCGGAATGCGAAGACAGGCACAGTTCCTGAATGAAACTGCTCAGGTTGGGCCAGCGAATAGTCTGTAGAAAGTTGAAAATCCGGAGCCTGGGTACGATCGGGATAGGCCATTAATCCGTAACGGGTTCTTCTTCCTTTTCCTTCTGCTTGAAGACCATCATCAGGGTAAACCGCAACGTTTCGGCCAGGGCATTCTCTCTTTTGTTGGTAGGCACGAGATAGGCTACATCCAGCCCGAATTTCTCATATCTTACACCCAATCCCGCGGTGAGGTATTTTCTGTTTCCTTTGTCTTTCGCTTCATAGAAATACCCTAGCCGTGCAGCCACGGTATTGTTATACCAATACTCCATACCGAGCGAAGTTGTGATTTCGGCTAGTTCCTCACTTAATCCGCCTTTGGCGTCTGTGAAGGACCCCAATACACCACTTAGCATTGGCTTAGTCTTGCTACCCGGAGCCGGGCTCGGAACCATCAACTTATTAAAGTCAAGTGCAAAGGCGAGGGTACTCATTTGATTAATTTCCATTCGATACGCAGATCCGATACGCAGATTGGTCGGTAGAAAATCTTTATTGTTGGCATCAGAATAAGATATTTTTCCGCCCAGGTTAGTGATGGTAGCACCGAATGCCAGGTTCGAGTTTTTCCAGACAATCGGTTTATTATAATACATGCCAAAATCTACTGCTACCGAGTTCCCGGGACGAGCATCAAACGAATTGGTCGATAAATATCCGGTCAAATTGGAATGAATATATCTCAGGGAACCACCGATGCTCATTTGTTCTGTAAGCTTGGTGGAGTAGGTAACATCAAACGCAAATTCCCTCGGATTATAGCGACCCAAAAGATCGGCTGGGTCAGGGCCTTGGTTAAACTGAACCTCTCCCAGGTTGAAGTACTTCATGGAGGCCGCGATGACCTGCTTATTATTGAGTTTGTAGAATCCTGAGAGATAGAAAATCGACATATCGTTGATGATCTTCCCGAGCCATGGCGTATAAGATGCTGACACACCGTATCCCTTATCGATAAAGACAAGCTTGGCTGCATTCCAGTGTGCTGAGTTTCCATCCGGTGAAGTAGCAACCCCAGCATCACCCATTCCTGCTGCCCTGCTGTCAGGGGTGATCATCAGGAAGGGAACTGCCGTGGTGATCACTTTATTGGTGCTATCCTGCCCAATAAGTGAGGTACCCGAAGAACCAACGGTCTGTGCAAGGACAGTTCCTGCATAGAGTGAAGTGACTAAAGCCAACGCTAACTTATTCATAATCAAGTTCTAAGGGATAAATATAATCAATTGGAAATTATAACCTTCGTTATTTTCTCATTTTTGGAACCATCCACGAGAGAACGAACAGACAGCTTAACCAGGTATAGCCCGGGACTCAATTTTATCCCCGCTGCAGAGGTACCGTCCCAGGCGGGAAGGTCAACCTGATAGTCACTTTCTGGCACCGAATAAGTGGCCGTATACAGACTTTGTCCTACCCGATCGAAGACGGTAACCACTGCCTCCAGGTCTTCACTGGACCGGCTGTGCGTAAAATGAAAAACAGTCTCCTCATGCATGGGATTTGGATAGGCCAGCCAATCGTTCAACTGAATACTACCCCGGTCTGAAACGGTAAACACAAGGTGGGCAGTGCTTCGATTTCCATATACATCGCTGGCAGACAGATTCAAGTGGTGCGTTCCATCCTTGAGCCCAAATACCGGAAAATCAACCAAACCAACTGTTTGATTATTGACTGCGGCCTGGTAGTAGTCGTTCAGGATCCAGGTGGTCGTGTCGTCCAAAATGGCTAAGATGGACTGTTGTGGATTGTACCGGGCGGTGGAGATACCATGGGCATCGCGCAGGATGGCGACAATCCGGCTGTTTGCTCCTACAATTCCTCCTGGAATAAATGTGGTGTCGCCCATGTATGGATATATAGACGGGCCCTGGGTATCGGGTCCGGGATTTTTTTCCAGTGCACCTATCTTACTGATTACCACCGCTCCGGTTCGGTCTTCGCCCGGCGTGTTGCTCGTAGCATACAGGCTGATCATGCCAGTTCCAATGGCAGGGTCAATAAATTTCGGTAATGTGAATTCAAGTTCGAACAAGCCTTGTTGAATGCTTGCTTTTCCGCTGAAGACGGGATTGATGCGATTGATAAATGTAAAGGGCGGATTTTCATCGCCCCTGGTAGTTTCTGTGAAAGCCTTGTCATACACCGTGACCGTGGCCACGCCGGTGTAGTTCGGATCAGCACCGCCATTGCTGATCACGCGGCCCTTCAGTTGTACTGTTGAGAGCGCCTTGAGGGTGTCTGAACCGGACGTGATGTTTTGCAGGCTGGTCACCTGAAGGTCTGCCGGAGGCAACAGCAGGGTTAGTGAAGGGTCGCCCAGTAATGAAAAGTTTCGGTTCGATATTCCGCTTACGCTATTGTTCTTGGTGTCGCGCATGACAGATCCAAGATCGCGGTACCGTCCACCGACTTTGGTAAACAGGGCCTGATAGAAAGCCTTGTTCAGAAAAAAGTTTGTTGCAGAGTTTACCAATCGTGTTGTGGTGACGAGACCAATGCTGCCACCATGATTCATCAGCAAGGATTGTTCAGCCGTTGAAATCAAACCAGGGTCATCATTCCGCCCAAACTCACAGGTAGCGGTGAGTAACAGCGGATATCGTGGAGCATTCTTCCAGTTTAGAATTGAAAACTGATCCAGAATTCTCTCCGCCATCCATTGCTGTTCGTTGCCGTGGCCTGTATAATTAATGATGGAGTAACCACTCACCGCGGCCCGATTAAGCGCTTCAGTGGCAGTAGGTGAGAGTTGCCCAAAGGATACGCTGACCTGTTTGAAATTGTCTACAAATAACTTTTCTGTTGTAAAGTCCGGGTGCTGACTGGCAATCAGCTCAGCCAGCTCATCGGCGTTACCCTGATGGATGTTGTCATCCCCATCGTCAGCAACAAACAGAATTTGTCTTCTCCAGCTATCACCAGGCAACTGGCCGTACTCCAGTAATTTATTCACCACTTGTTGTGCTTCTTCAGTCTTTTTGACGGGCAACCGGCCGACACCTATATCAAGTGTGTGATTCTCAATTGGATTTTCGCTCCAATTTCCTTCATTGGCATCGAGAAACCCGAAATAGTCATCGGATGAATATGACTCGAGCGGACTGAGGGAGTTGCGCGATTCGTAAGTGGGAACAAAGTTCTTGTTGTAGCTGAGGTAATTCTTGTAATCGTAAGACCCACGGCCCATGAGCAAAAGATTTTTGATGCCCGTGTTGTTTACATAGAGCCAGCGCACAAAGTCCCGGATTGCGCTTACATCCTGTTTGCCGCCGGAGAATTCGTTATAAACCTGGGTGGTGGTAACTACGGTAGTGGTAATCCCATTGCGGCTTTGTCTGAAATTGGCAAGACGTTGTGCTTCCGATAAAAATTCGGGCGCAGAAACAATAACCAGGTTGGTGGTGCCGATGCCATGCAGATTTTGGTTGGCAACCTTGCCTTCCGGGACAGGAACCGGAAAATTTTTGTTGGAGAAAACCAGGTATTTTTTGTCGGGGCCCGTAACTGCCTGAAAGACGGTGTTTGTTCCTTCCAAGGTAGTGGCCTGTAAGGAAGGACGCCAGCGATCTGAAATATCCCAAATCAAT
>DNZD01000301.1 GCA_003504855.1 Cytophagales bacterium | reverse complement strand
CGTCTCTTTGCGGAAGCCTTTTGCTCCGCTAGCGAACCTTGGTTTGCGGTCGTTATCTGATTTGCCCCGATGGTCATCAGAGCGGTCTTCGCGCCGGGGGGGTGGTTGGGGGCGATTGCGGGTGGGGCCGGACGTACTCCGGAACTTACTGTTGCGAGCCATTGGTACAAGTTAGGCACAAACGGCCTTGAAAGGAAATGATTACTGGTTATCGGTGCTTTCGCCGATGCTGTTCACTTCCTGTGAAAAATCTTTCGGTGTGGGGAGTTCACTGAGGTCACTGATGCCAAAGTACTCCATAAATTTTGGGCTGGTGCCATAGATGAGCGGGCGGCCAACGCCATCGCCTTTGCCCTGGATTTCAATCAACCCTTTTTCAAGCAATTTCTGGACGGCATAATCACAATTGACACCGCGGATGTTCTCCACTTCTGTCTTTGACACCGGTTGTTTGTACGCGATAATCGACAGTGTTTCCATGGCCGAAGTCGACAATCGCTTTTTCGATTGTTGCTTCAACATGATACCAATGCTGGCCTGGTAGGCCGGCTTTGTAAGAAACTGATAGCCCCCACCGGCTTTGTTTAGCTCAAAGGAGAAATCTTCGTGCTGGTATTTATCCTGTACCCGCTGGATGGCTCCAACGATATCCTCTTCAGGAACATCGGCATTGAACATCTCGGTCAGGCACGATTTAATTTCCGTCAATTTGATCGGTGACGGAGAGCAAAAGATCAGCGCCTCGATATGATTTTGTAAGAAGTCCAATGAAGTGTGGTTAGTCGTTAATCTTGTTGCATCATTTTGGCCTCAATCGATTGGGTCGTATGGGGCACAGCGATCAGGCGTTCTTTAGGAATCAGTTTCCCGGTGACCGTACAAATGCCATAGGTCCGGTTCTTGATGCGCACAAGTGCGTTCTCCAGGTTTGTGATATACTTTAATTGACGTGCAGCCAACTGGCTGAGGTTTTCTTTTTCTGCCGTCTCCGCACCATCCTCCAGAACTTTGGTGTTTCCACCTGAAGTGCTGTCGGTACCGGCGTCATTGTTACGATTAAGTGTCTCTTTGAGGATGCGGAATTCTTCACGTGAAGTTTCCAGCTTGCCTTTAATCAGCGTTTCAAATTCCTTCAGCTCTTCATCGCTATAGCGTGTTTTGTCATCCGCCATGCTTGACTTTGCCGGTTTATGGGCAATCGGGCGCTGGGTCAACACGGGGAATATTGTAAGTTGGTGCTGTGGCTTTGGTGCGGGTGTAATGACCTTGGGCTCTGCCTTCGCGGTGGCTACCTTTTTCTCAGTTGCTTTTTTCATCACCGGCTTTGGTGCCTCTTTCTTAACAACTTCTTTCTTAGCCGGTTTTACTGGCTTAACCGCCTTCTTTACCGGTGCTTTTGACTTAACAACTTTCTTAGCCTTAACGGGAGCTTTTGCTTTGGCTGCCGGCTTCTTAGCGGCTTTCGAAGCAGATTTCTTAACTGATTTAGCCATAATGAAAAAGTCCTCCGGGACAGGGGTTTTAAAAAGATGGGCAAAAATACTCGGATGGGTCTAAAACAAAAAATTGGAGGAAATTAACTTCCCAGAAGGCCCTTAGAGCATCATTCACGCGAAGCAACAACGATTCTGCACCAAAAAGTTCGTACCGCACCATTCGGATGTACAGCCTGAAACCATACGGCGTAGTAGCCCAGGTTGGCCTTGGTGCCATTGTCCCGATCGCCCTGCCAAACGAAAAACCCCTGCTCCGGAATGGTTTCAGCTTCGGCAATTGTCTTTATCCTTCGTTGTTGCTGATCCATTACCAACACGTTTACCAACCAGCCCGCTTCACCAAATTGATAATGAATCGTCGCCTGCTCCGAATGTGTATCACCGGGGGCAAACAACTCCGGATCCACCCAAACGGTAGCCGATGAAACCAGGGAATCCAGGGAACGTTGGGAATTCGGATATCCTGGCGTGGCAAATCCAACCAGGGATGATGCTGATGCCCAGTTTGATGATGATTGTGTTGGCGAAGTCACACTGATCCGCTCGAGGGAAACTCCATCCTGAGATTTCAGAAACGAGTTATGCCACTTCTTATTGTATTCAACCCGATCGATAGTTCTCCCCAAATTATCGCGCAGCCATACAATGGATTCATCATCCGACAACGCAGGCAATGTAATATGGTATAATACACTTGTCTTCGCTGATGGATATTGTGCCTGAATCGCAGTGGGGTCTGAAGTATACACCGCAAATTCTCCAGGGGCGAGTAAACGGTGGCTGCCGGACAATACGGCCGGACCTTGTGATGCCGTTGCTATTGTCCAGTTGCGTGTGTCGATGAAGTGCGCTGATGCATTAACTACTTCAACGAAATCCACGCCGCCGGGTCGTGGGTTAAATAAAATTTCATTGATGACTACATCAAGGCTGTCTGCAGGTTCTATACTCCCAACATTCCTGCTCATGGGAATAATCTGATTTTGATTGCAGTCGCGTATTTGCTCGATGCGCAATGAATAGGTGGTGTTTCGCTTCATTGAATCCTGAAGGCTCACCGATAGGGTTCGAAGTGTCTGATCCGGAAAGGTCACCTCTTTGATCTCTAACAGAGGTGACATAGAAAAGTATTTTGCTGAAATGTTCTTGTCGAGCTTCTCAGAAAAAGTCAATTGAATCTCATTAGCGTTCAGCGGAAAAAGCTCCAGCCATTCCGGCCCGATGAGATCGGGCTTATTGGCAAAGACGGAGTTGCGGTGACCAGGGGTACCCCCTGCCGGAGTTTCAGCCGCAATCCAATTGTCCTCTTCCCCACAAGGGTTTGATGGATCAATCAATTCCAACGACCATCCACCCTCTGCCTTATCCGCATCACGGTACCAACTTAGGTCAAACTTGATGGAATCAATGGTATGACCTGCAGGATCCATCAGCCAAAGACTCTCTCCTGCATTATTAATAGTAGGAAAATTATTTACACCGAGTGTTTGTCCCAGGGCCGAATAGGCTGGTAGTCCTTCTGTCGAAGTAAGGATTATGTAACCACCTGGCGCCAATGCAGACGCGGGCAGTAAGGCGCGCGACGAACCATCCGTAATTTTCCAATTCTCTAAAGAAATCGTATCGGCACTTCGGTTGAAGACTTCTATGTATTCCGCATCAGGTAAGCCGATGCGAGGGCTTGGGTCAGCCAGAAACTCATTAATAATTAAGTCTTTCCAGTGATATGATGCCGGGGCCGTAATAGTGCCTGGAATACCGCTTACAACGATGTCGTCAAACCAGAACTTATCTGATCGTGTAGCTGTGTAAACACACACCACGCCAAAGTAAGCTGATGTTGGATGAATGA
>DNZD01000019.1 GCA_003504855.1 Cytophagales bacterium | reverse complement strand
GTGCCTCCAAACCTTCTTATGGCGGGCAAGAAGTTCAAACGCTGAATTTTTCCTTGGGAACCAATGAGAATTTCTTTGCCACCGACGTAGATCTTGACGGCAAAGTTGACTTACTGGTTGGCCGCAGCAACGGTGCGTTGGAATACTGGCGCAATGGCGGCACTTCGTTGTCCCTGCTGAATAATAAGTACCTGGGCCTGGGTCCCAGCTTCTCGCGGCAAAACATCAGCATGGCTGCGGGCGATCTTGATGGCGATGGTCAGGAAGATCTTATCCTCGGTGATCAAAGCGGCAAGCTTTCTGTGTATTCGGATTTCCGGCATACCTCCGCGGGCACACCCGTAACCGGACTGGTCTATGATCCCTTTACCAATGCTTATCCGGAACGGAACCTCGGTGGATGGATGAAGCCTACCGTGGTTAATCTGTTTGGGACAGACAAGCCCGCCATCGTGACCGGCAATACCCAGGGTGGGTTGTACATCCTCCGCAATGAGTCTGGTCAGGTGTTGGCGGATACACCAGCCGTAAACATGTATCCCAATCCGATTGCAGAAGGCGGAACCCTTTCGATCAAAGCTGATCGGAACATGACGCTCCGGGTATACACCGTTCTTGGTCAGCCACTCGGCACATCCTTTTTTGTTCCCGCCAATCAAATCGTGACCTATCCGATGCAGGGAGTGAATCCTGGCGTGTATATTGCCCGCTTTGTAGCCGGATCGAAAACGCAATCCATCCGGTTCGTTATTCGCTAAATATCACCCATGCATAAACCATTTGCCGTCATCTTCGACATGGACGGCGTACTGATCGACAGCAACCCGTACCACAAGATCGCCTTGCGGAAATTTTGCAGCCGCTATGGATATACCCTCGACGATCAGCAGTTATTGGAGCGTATTTATGGCCGCACCAACCGCGATTGGCTCACTAACTTATTCGGATCGCTCCCCGAAGTGAAAATTCAGGCCTATACCCATGAAAAAGAGGCGATATTTCGTGAGCTATACAAAGATGCCATCACTCCGCTTCCCGGGTTGATTCCTTTTCTCAATGCCATGGACCGGAACGGTATCACCCGTGCCATTGGAACTTCAGCACCGGCCGAGAATGTGACATTCACCTTGTCGGCTACAGGAATGACATCATACTTTCCTATTATTCTGGATGAGTCATTTGTAACGCGCGGCAAGCCCGATCCGGAAATTTATATCAAAGCTGCTGCCGCGCTGGGCATGCCCAATGAACGGTGTATCGTATTTGAAGATTCTTTGTCCGGTGTAGAGGCCGGTAAAAGGGCAGGATCGCCGGTAGTAGGTGTAGCCACCACACACAGCGCCGAAGAACTGAGGGAAACAAATTATGTGATCCGGGATTTTTCAAACTTGGATCCGTTATTTTTGGAAAGCCTCCTTCCTTAAGCGAATGAATCGTTGCGTTGTCTTCCTGTACTGCCTCCTGCTGGCGTTGCCAACGGTTGCCCAAAAATCAAAGGGAAGCACCTACTTTGAGCAAGCCAAAGAGGCCCTCAACCAGGGAGACACCCAAAAAGCCCTGACGTTAATGAACAACTCCAGGAGCGAATACCTCAAGGAGAAAAATTACTACCGCTTCTTTGTTGCCACCCAATCGATGATCATCATCTATCAGGATGGCGGCCAGTATGCCGAAGCAGAAAAAGTAATTTCGGAAGCGATACCCCTTATTCCACCGAATAACAGCGACAACCTGGTGCTTCAGGCGAAACTGCAGGATAACCTGGCCTATGGATACCTCTATGGTATGAACCGGCCGGAAGATGCGATCAAGGCGTACGATAAGTCCATCCAGTTCTATGAACAAGCTGGACACCATGATGATCCGGATCTGGCGTTTGAACTCGTCAATCGCGGCACCACGTACAACACCCTGAGAGAAATACGTAAAGCCATCAAAGACCTGGAGCGTGCCGCTGCCATTTATTCCAGGGATGAGAAGACGCCTGCCACTACACGTGCGGATATCCGCAACACCCTCGGAATCCTGTGGTCTTCGTTGGATGAATGGACGAAAGCAAGGGAACAGTTTGACCTTGGACTGAAATTGATTTCCTCTCAGGCAGAGCCCGAATTAGCATCCAAGCTGCTCAACGGGTTGGGCATTATCGCATACAATCTCGAAGACTATCCTTCGGCCTTCGAATTATTTGAACGGGAGAGAAATCTCCAGCTTGAGGTCATGCAAAAAGATGATGCGCGGTATGCCGCCACAATGATCAATCTGGGGAATACACGAAAGAAACTGGGCGATATAAATAGTGCCCTTCGCGACTATCAGGAAGCGCTGACGATATATACCAAGAGCCCTCCAGCGGAATCCACCGACCTGATTGACCTGATGCTCAATTACAGCATCGTCGCCAATGAATTTGGGCAGTTCAGTCAGTCCAGTCAATTGCATGAGGCTGCGCTCCAGTTGGCACAGGCTACGTACGGATCTAACAGCCTGGCCGAAGCCTACGTATTGATAAGCATGGGGGCGACTTCCTTTGCGAACGGTGCCTTTGAACAATCTCTGATCCAGAACTCGAAGGCTCTCACGATCATGAACAAATACCCGGATGGGCCTCCAACGGACATAGCCGATCTATACAACAACATCGGTCAAGCCTATGACGAATTGGGGGATGTGGATCTTGCCTTGCAACACAAGAATAAGGCGCTGGCGCTATACAAGCGTATCTATGGCACGGAGCATTCTGCTTACGCGATGGCCCTGGGAAATATTGGTCTGAGTTATGAAGCGGGTGGTGAGTATGACAAAGCCCTTGAATACTTGCGACAGGCGTTGGAAATCCGCATCAGGCTGCAAGGGAAGAACCATAAGGAAGTCGGGACGGTTTACCTTAACATGGGCCTGATTGCCATCCTGAAAGGTGATGCGCAGGGAAGCCTGACGTATCTTGAACCAGCGCGCGATATTTATGAGGGTACCGGCAAAGGGGTGGTTAAGGCCATGATCTACAATCGTCTGGCTTTTAGCTATGCCAAGCTTAAAGCGTATGAGAAAGCAGAACAGAGTTTTCAATCTGCCTGGATCGCCAACTCGCCATCGTTTAACGATAAGCAGTTTAGTGTCAGCCCTGAAAAACCAGATTACATCAGTCAGTATGAAATGCTGGTGACCTGTATTGGCAAGGCCGATATGTTGCTGGTCCGTAAAGACCGGGCGAGTCTGGATCACGCCGTACGGCTTCTTCGCACTGCCGACGAGTTGCTGGTGAGTCACTCCAGTCAGCTGAAAAATAATGGCGACCGCCTCAGGTTTTCCAGAATCAATTCGGACTTCACCGAACAAGGTATTCAAACGGTCCGTGCACTATATGACCTTACGAAGGATTCCAGGTATATCGACCAGATGTACTATTATTCCGAGCGAAGCAAAGCCAATCTCTTGTATGCCGATCTCCAGCGAAACCGACCAGCATCTTTGGCCAGCGTGCCTCAGGCATTGATGTCACAACGGACTGCACTTAGCACCAGGTTGATCACTTTGCAACAAGGCATCGCAACGGCATATACCTCCAACAACCTGTCGCTGGTGACACAACTACAGGCAGAAGAGTTCACGGTGGAAAAAGAATTCAACGAACTGGAAAATGCCTTGCGTGAAAAGCTGCCCGCCGGAAAATCGGTTAGCAAAAAACTACCCGACTGGAAGGAAGTTCAGAAAATACTCCCGGCAGGGACCGCACTGGTATCCTATACCATGACTGACTCGCTAAAATGCATCCTTGTTGGAACCAACAAAGGGTTAGCTGTGCGATATCTTGCCAGCAACCTGGATGTTGAAAAACTGGTGCGCGGATTTACCAATGCCATAAAATTTCAAAGCCCTGCTCTTCCGGAATTGCGGACACAGATGACTGAGACCTTCTGGTCACCTGCCGAAAGTGCCCTGGCATCTTTGGGTGGTGCTTCCCATATCATCATTGTGCCGGAGGGTCCCCTAAATTATCTGCCTTTTGAAGCGCTGGGAAAAGGAAACTATCTGCTAGAGCAATACACCATTCATTATTCATTTTCTGGTGCCTTATTGACCATTAAGCCCATACAGCAAAAATCCGCAAAGCCCACCCTGCTGGCAATGGCCCCTGTGTTTGCAGATCGACGCACCAGCACGCTCACCTCCTCTACCGAACGCTTTGTTCAAATGGGAAAAAGGACCGAGCCGGCCAGCCGGGCATTCAGTTTACAAGGCGATTATATTGAACCCCTTCCAGGAACCGAACGCGAAGTAGAGCAGATCAATCAACTTCATGCCGATAAAGGAATGTTGTCCCGGTATTTTGTGAATGAATCTGCTTCCGAGGAGCTAATCAAGAAAGGTGAATTCTCCCGATACGATTACATTCATTTGGCCACGCACGGTTTTGTGAACGGTCAATATCCTGAACTGTCCGGATTGCTATTGACACAGGACTCAACCTCGGCTGAGGATGGGATTCTCTATTCAGGAGAAATTCTGGGCTTGTCCATGCATGCTGATCTGGTGACCCTGTCTGCCTGTGAAACGGCCCTGGGCAAAAAAATTGAAGGCGAAGGCGTGCGGGGCCTCTCCAGCGCCTTCATGATGGCGGGTGCTTCCAACGTAGTTGCCTCCCTGTGGAAAGTGGCCGATGAAAGCACCGCCAGTCTTATGGTTTCATTCTATACCGAACTCTTGAATGGCAAAGACAAAGCCTCGGCACTGCGCGACGCCAAGTTGGCACTCCTACGCAATGAGCAATACCGGCACCCATACTACTGGGCGCCGTTTATTCAGATCGGCCGCAACTAGAATTCAAGAATCACAAACTCCGTTCTGCGATTTGCCTTACGGCCATCGTCGGTATCATTGGTGGCGATTGGATTTAGTTCGCCATAACCTTTGGCCTGGAGCCGTTCAGATGCAACGCCGCCGTTCACCAGATAATCCCTGACTGACCTCGCCCGGTCGTGCGACAACTTCATGTTGAATGCATCATCACCTACATTATCCGTATGTCCTCCCACTTCAATCTTCATGCTGGGATTGGATTTCAGCAATTCAATCGCTTTCTCCAGTTCTACCCGACTTTGGGGAGTAAGAGTTGCTTTACCCGTTTCAAAAAAGATGTTGTTCAAAATAATCTTCGCGCCCTTTTCAATGGGCTTAAGTGCAATGTCCTTTCGCACCGTGGTGAACTTGGCAGTAGCCGGTATGTCAAAAAGTTCAGAGTGAAAAAAGAATCCCTCTTTGTTAGCGGATACGCTATAGGTACGGCCGGCCGGCAATACCACCAGGTACTTTCCTGAAGCACTGTTGCTTTTGCTTACGGCTATCAGTTCGGCGGTATTCACATCTTCCACCATCACATAGCTTCCCACCACCTGTTTGGTTTTTTCGTTGGTGACAATTCCTTCCACCACCACCGTGGGTTTAGGCCGCATTTCCTCCGGGATTTCGACCTCGTACAGGTCCGAGTTTTTGTTGCCGGGGCCATAGCGTGAAAAGTAACCGACTTCACCCGAACCACCAATGGTAAAATAGTCGTCACGTTCTGGTGTATTCAGTGGCTGACCCAGGTTTACCGGAATGCTCCACTTGCCATCTTCCCAAACTGTTTTGAAGACATCATAGCTGCCAAATCCAGGATGTCCTTCAGATGCGAAATACAACGTCCTTCCGTCCTGACTCAGAAAAGGAGCAGTTTCGCCAAAGGGTGTGTTGATGATCGGGCCCAGGTTCATGGCAGGACCCCAATCACCGTATATATTCTTTTCGGTCATGTACAGATCAGAACCACCGTAGCCTCCATCGCGGGAAGATGCAAAAACCATTTTATTGCCGTCATAAGAGAGTGTTGAGTTCGAATCCCAATCGCTTCCGTTCACGACGTTGCCTATGTTGACCTGATTTGACCATTGATTGCCGTCTAGCGTGGAGAAATGAATATCTGAGCTGCCCATGCCGCCATCGCGACTTGAAGTAAAGCCAATTAACTGACCATCCGCGGAAATGAAATCAATACCTTCATTATCGGAACTGTTGATTGGTTCGGGCATGAGTTTCGGTTCACTCCAGGCGTTTCCTGTTTTCTCAATCCAGTAAACATCTTCATCACCTTGTTCAGCATCGCGGTCTTCACGGGAAATTCCACCGATTCGGCGTGAAGTAAAGTAGAGCTTCGTTCCGGTAGGATCAACCACGGGTGCGTAATCATTGTAGGGGCTGTTGATATTATCTGAGAGGCGAACCGGCTGTTTCATGACCACCGGGGCTTTTTGCAAAGCGGCCTGTCCCTTCGCATATCCGATAAGGAACTTAGCCTGGTGTCTGTACCTGACATTTTCCGCACTCACTGGAAACTTTTTATCAAACTTTTCAAAATAGGGTATTGATTCCTGATAGCGATTTAGATCATTCAGGCACCGGCCGATCTCAAAATAAAACCAGGCATAATAGTCCGGCTTAACCTGCTCCAGATGAAGCAGCGTTTCAAGGGCTTTGTCCTTTTGTCCATTGTAGCGGTAACTCAGTCCGAGGTAGTACAACATGTTTTCATCGTCCGGACGGCTCTTGCGCGCATCTTCGAAATAGGTGATGGCATCGGCGTACTTATCGTTGTCATAGTAACTCTTTCCCTGATCATAGAAAATCTGAAAACGATCCCCCACGACGACGTTCTTTTTCTTTTGCGCGGGAGTGGCTGTCGCCAAACACACCGCGATGATCAACAAGATAAACTGTTTCATATCAGAATAAATTTGTCGTATAATGAAGATAACCATCAACCATAAAGGCAGATGGTTATCGTCATGCTAAGATATATTACTTCGCGCTGAGTTTCGTCAATTTTGATTTGCGCATCATGTTGCCTGACTCCAGCACATACAAAGAAAGTCCATCGATTGAGAGGTAAGCTGAAGCTCCTCGGCGGGCGTCAAATCGTTTGTACGTCATGGTATTCAGGTTATATACGCCAAAATCACTGCCAGGTGTCACCAATGCCATGGTCCCATCTCCGTAGATGTATTTGCCATTCATGGACAAGGGTTGAGAAGATTTGAATTTACTGGATCCGGTCAGTGATCCATCGCTCATTTTTCTTGAACTAACCCCCTTCTCTCCCACTACAATCACCTGATCTTTATACTTCAGGATCATGCTGGCCACACCCACATTGTCTTCCTTAAGCGCCAGCTCATAGTTCTCCTTGCCGGTGGCAATATCCATGGAGTAAAGTGCTTTGCCGGAACAAACAATCACATTGTTGTTGTCCAGGAACAGGTTGGTCATGCCGCGCTTCATTTTATCGGATTCCCATAACTGCTCTCCCGTTATGGCATTGAAGCACTGGACATTCAAAGGCTTGATGTTTTCACCCTCTATATGATTTTCAAAAACCCAGTTTCCATTCTCCAGTTTTTTCTGAACGTACTGGAGCTCTACCAAACCACCTACCTGCAGGATCACTTTATCACCGGAAACGTGAATACCGGGAATGGCCCTGGCATCCTTAATCTCTGCAGAACGCCAAACCATCTTGCCGGTCTTGATCTCATACTTTTTCAGATATTGGTTACGCTTGTTTTCCATGTCGATCACATAAATATAGTCTCCCACCACGATTGGTTCGGCTACCACACCGTATGCGCCAAACATAGTGGCGCCGATTGGTTTCTTGTTCTTTACCACATCCGAAGGAGAAGCATCCCACACCGCAGACCATAAGGGTTTTCCATCAGCGTAGTCGAATACCTGGATTCCGTTCATGTACAGAAACACCTTGTTGTTCTCCACTTCCATGTTTACGATCTTCTCTTTGGTAAGAATTTTTCGCTCAACAACACCACGATAGGTTTGATCCCACAGAATATCGCCATTCTTCGGGTTAATCTTAACAATCTGATTCTTCAATCCGGCGAACAGTGAGCCAATCAGGGTAGCCTTCATGTTAATCATTACCATTGATCCATCGGATCCAAAAGCCCAGGCTCCCACGATACCCTTGAATTTCTCTGTGGCCCACAATTCTTCTCCGCTGCGCACCTTGATCATGGTGAGATTTTTCTTGGTCGTGATGGCAAAAGCATCCAGTTTAGGGATGTAGACCACGTTGTCCATGTCTTCAACATCCTGGTATTTTCCGGATACCCAAAGTAGTTTTCCGGTCATGGCATCGACCGCAGCGATCTTGTCCTTACCAATTTTGCGATCAAACAGAAAAAGCACTTTGGCATCCCACATGGGCATAATATCATCCACCTTGCCGAGTTCTTCGGAGATATCCTTATAACGAGCTGTCCAAAGCACGTCTCCAGTTGCATTCTTGATCACCGAAATTTCCTTCCCGCTGGATGCATAGATGTACCCTTCCTGGTCATCAATTCCGGTGCTGTTGAAAG
>DNZD01000286.1 GCA_003504855.1 Cytophagales bacterium | reverse complement strand
CCGATGGCCATCGGGATCGGCGCGATCCGGTATCCCCTGGAAATGAAAGAGCGGTCATACCGGACAACCTACTATTAAACCAGCCTGCCCCGATGCAGCGAAGCGTAATCGGGGGTATCCCCATGAAGTGAAAGGCATAACCACAGAGACACGAAGGTCACAGAGATTTCGCCGCGGAGGAGGCGCAAAGAAATTAGGAATGTCCAACTGCACCGAAGGTGCCCGCGTCTTTTTCTGTATTAGTTTATTCTTCTTTGTGCCTTCGCGTCTCTGCTCCTCCGCGGCCATGCATTCGCACCAAAGGTGCCCGCGGTCTTCTTTTGTCTTGTATTCATTTAACCCCCGCGCCTTGGCGCCTTAGCGGTGAAATTCTCTGGCGCTGAGGGATGTACTGTATATGAAAATGAAGTCAGGTTGTCACCAACCACAGGTAAATTTGATCAGGAAAACCTGAGACAAACTGAACGCGAATTGGAGCCTCCTTCACGTACTTAGGTGTCCTATTCACTGCTAATTAGCCATGAAAGAAATATCTGTATTAACTACCTCCGATTTTATTGCTACAAAAATTTTTTTTCTGCGAGGTGAAAGGGTACTGCTTGATGCTGATTTAGCCTTGCTTTATAGGGTTGAAACGAAGCGCCTCAAAGAGACGGTGAGGAGAAACCTTGAAAGGTTCCCAGACGATTTCATGTTTCAGCTCACAAATGAAGAGTGGCAAAACTTGAGGTCGCAATTTGCGTCCTCAAGCTGGGGTGGCACACGCTACCCGCCCTTCGCTTTCACAGAACAAGGCGTGGCGATGCTAAGCGGTATCCTTAACAGCCCCCGTGCGGTGGAGACCAACATTGCCATCATGCGCACCTTCGTAGCGCTACGAAAACTCATGGAAACCAATACTGAGCTTGCAGCCAAAATCCGCCAGCTGGAAAAGAAATATGACCAGCGTTTTAAGTTGGTCTTCGATGCTATTCAGAAACTGATCCGACGGGAAAAAGAAACACGACCCATTGGATTCAAAATTGGAAGAGCCAAATAAAAAACCGACCACAGGCAAAACCTCCAACCTCCATCTTCCTATCCCCAACCCGCATTCACTTTAATCTCTTGTACTTCTCAAATTGCGCGGGAGTAAGTACCCCTTTCATCTTCTCATCGAAAGCCATCTGATTTTCTTTCAATGCCGTTTTCTTTTCTTGGTCCGTTCCCGGACCCAAGGCTATCTCGTCTTCAGGCTTGGTATTCGCCAGATAAAGCTGGTAAACTTTCTTGCTCGTTTCTGTGTCAAGATTCAAAGTCTTGGTCCACTTGTCGGCGAAAGCTTTTGAGCGTTCAAATGCATCCCCCGCCGCGTGCCATTCATTTCCGGTCTTTTTGGGTTTTGCTTCTTTGGGTTGGGCTTGCCCGGTAACGCTCAGCAACAGGCATACAGAAAGAGTAAATAGTATTTGCTTCATGACGAGTACGGTTTGGTTATTAATCCTGGTTAAGTGATTCTATCGGATTAGCGATCGCCGCTTTGGCGACCTGGGCCCCAATGCTGATCATGGCGATGGCCACCGAAAGCAATGCGGCAAAGGCATAAGTATGTACGTTGAAGTCAATGCGATAGGCAAAGTTGTTCAACCACACGCTGAGCCCGTACGAAACAAGCGGGATGGAAATGATAAATGAAATGAAAATGAGTTTGATAAAATCGAGGGAGATGGTACTCATGATGGTCGCAGATGAGGCGCCCAGCATTTTTCGGATTCCGATTTCTTTTGTTCGTCTTTTTGTGGAAAGTGCGGTGAGTCCGAATAGGCCGATACCCGAGATGAAGACAGTAAGGATGGCACCCAGCGTGATGATTTGTTTCCACCTGGCTTCCGCACGATACATTTCCCGATTACTGTCATCTTTGAATGTGTATTGAAAAGAGTCGAAGGGAGCATCTTTCCGGAAAGTGGTTTCGAGAGCCGTCAATGTTGACGGGATGTTATCAGGCTTTATGCGAACCAGGAATACCCCTAATGGCAAACGCGATTCATAGGTGAACACCTGTGGTTTTATCTTCTCCTTCAGCGATTCGAAATGATAATCCTTCGTGACGCCAACAATCGTCAATTTCTTGTCGCCCCATCCGGGGATGTCCATGTAGTCAATCGTCTTGCCAATCGGGTCGTCCCAACCGACTTCGTTCACAAAGGCCTGGTTGACTACTACGCCACTGATTGAATCGGCTGGATAGTCTTTTGAAAAGGCCCGGCCGGCCACGACCGGAATTTGAAGCGTGGTGAAATAATCTTCATCCACGTGTTCATAGACCGCTGGAAATTCCTTCCCGCCCGCCTTCACGGGTCGCAGGAACCTGCCAACGTTTCTGGGAGCAACCATCTCAACACCGGGAACGCGGGAGAATTCCGTCTTCAGCCTCCGGGTAAGTTGTTTGTCCATGATGGCCTTTTCAATGGTTATTTCAAGCAGGTTCTTGTCGTTATAACCGAGTTCTTTTTTGGTAAGAAAGCTGAATTGCTCGTGCATGAACAAGGTGGCAATGATCAGGGTGGTGGCGAGGGCAAATTGAACCACGACCAGGCTCCGTGACAGGTAATGAGCACTGAAGCTGACTTTATTGTATAAACTCTTGATGGGATTCAATGAGGACAGTACCATCGCCGGATAGAATCCGGAGACCAGACTTGTGGCGAGCAATAACAGGCAAAGCCCAGTCACCAGGTTCGTATCCCAGAGATAGGTCAGGCTGAGTTGTTTTTCGGCCACCACATTAAACATTGGCAGGGCGAGTTGCGCGAGGAGGATAGCCAGTACAAATGACAGGAGACACAGGAGGAATGATTCTCCCAGAAACTGCCCTATCAGCTGGATGCGCTGTCCCCCGATCACTTTGCGCACGCCGATTTCCTTGCTCCTGCTTAGGGATTGCGCGATGGCGATGTTGATAAAGTTGATGCAGGCAATGAGCAAGATAAACAGGGCAATGCCCAGCAGTACATACGAGTAGAGGGGATCACTGGCTTCCGGCACACCTTCATATTCAGTATTGAGGTGCATGGACTCAAAAGGCTGAAGCCCCCATACGAACCGGTCACCATAGCCCATGCTCCTCATTTCATCGATTTCCGTTTTGGCCTGGGTTTCATAGACCTTGGTCATCTTTGATTTGATGGCGGCCGGGTCCGCTCCGGGATTCAACAGAAAGTAAGTTTGGAACGACACCCAATGCCAGCCATTGTCGGGATGGATTTCTTCCAGATATCGGAATGGCAGCAGAATCCTGAATTTTATGGTTGAATTAGCCGGCGACGGACGGGCGATGCCACTGACGACAAATGTTTCAAACTCCCCGTCCACCTGGATGTCGAGTGATTTGCCCATCGGATCTTCCGTGCCAAAATACCGGGCAGCAACGTCCGGTGTGATCACCACGGAGTGCAGTTCATGCAATACCGAGCTCGCGTGGCCGGTCAGGAGGGGAAAGGAGAAGACATCAAAGAAACCATCATCCACCCATTGCACCTGATCATCAAAGATCTCTGTGCCCTTCCTGATGATGGTGGGTTGAGTTTTGGTTCTGACCAGTGATTTGATTTCGGGGATTTCACGTGCGAAGGCAGGTCCCTGCACCATGGCGGCAATGGCAAATTTTTTGGATTGTCCGCTGGTCTCCACCCGGTCGCAGGTAAGCTGGTAGATGTTGCTTCCCTGAACGTGGAAATGATCATAACTTAATTCGTCCTTGGTGTACAGGATGAGCAACAGGCAGCAGGCCAGTCCGATGCTGAGTCCGGTAATGTTAATGGCAGAATACGTTTTGTTGCGAAGCATGGCCCGCAGCCCCACCGTGAAGTAACTTCTTATCATCGCGAAACTGATGGATGTATGGGAGTAGGGGTGGTGTGCCACACGGGCCTTTCTTTTTTTGATGGCATAGGAGAAAATCAGCGACAACACCTGTTGCCAGTATCGCAGCCGGGCTTTCCCGGGCGACATGGTTTTGAGATCGGCGTAGAAGAGTTCTTCGATATCACCGTGGAGGTCATCGATCGGAGCGTTGCCGCAGTACCATGCCAGTAGACGGTCGGCCCATTTGGGTGGGCGCATGTTCTTGTCTGTGTTCATTTTTGCAGGGCAAGTTTTGCTTTCGAGAGCCCCCACAGTTCATCGCGCAGGTTTTTGACATGGTGCAGGGCCACTTTGCCTTTGTGGGTAAGTTCAAAGAAGCGTTTGCTTCTGCCGCCGCGTTCCTGGGTAGGTTCCCCGAGCCAGGAGGTAAGGAAGTCCTTTTCTTCCAGCCGGGTGATGGTGGAGTGGAGAGCGCCGATGCTGATGGTCCGGTCGCTTCGCTTTTCGATGTCTTCTTTGATGGCCACCCCGTAGGCGTCATCTCCCAGTGCCGCCACCGTCAGCAGCACCAATTCTTCAAATTCGCCGATATATCCTTTCATGGTAAGGGATTTGGAGGTTATACGGGGACCAGGATAATATGTTTCTATAATTAAGAACTAATAGTTAAATTACTCAGGGTCGTTACGAGATAGAACTCACGGGAAATAGGGGTTTTAAGTGGCATCTCGCTCCAGCACGGTTATTACTAGTCCTCCAAGTTGTTAATCGCTCTATATTGAATTTCTCCGTACTTTGGGAATACGAAATTGAATTTATAGGGGATGACTTTCAATGAAGATTCAAGAGTAAAAATTCCTG
>DNZD01000319.1 GCA_003504855.1 Cytophagales bacterium | reverse complement strand
CGCAGGATCTTGCCCACGTTCGTCTTGGGGAGCTCCGTCCGGAACTCAAACTGACGGGGTACCTTATAATTGGTGAGATTGGCCAGGCAATAGGTGCGCAATTCAGTCTCGGTGAGTGAACTGTCACGCTTGACAATGAATGCTTTGATGCACTCCCCCGACTTGGCATCTGGCAACCCGATGGCAGCCACTTCCAGCACTTTGGGATTAGAGGCTATCACATTCTCCACCTCATTCGGGAACACATTGAACCCGGATACTTTGATCATGTCTTTCTTGCGGTCAACAATCTTGAAGAATCCTTCGGGATCCATTATACCAATGTCGCCGGTGCGGAACCAACCCCCGGGGAAAAAAACACCTTCGTTGTCCTTCTGCCAGTAGCCGCGCATCACCTGTGGTCCGCGCGCGCAGATCTCGCCGGTTTGTCCTTGCGGCAGTTGATTGCCATCGTCATCAAATATCCCTACTTCCGTACTTGGCATCGGAATGCCAATGGTGCCGCGACGGTGTTTGCCATCCAGGGGATTACAACACAACACAGGTGATGTTTCACTGAGCCCATACCCTTCTACAATCGGTGTGCCGGTCACCTCCTGCCAACGGGTGGCCACCGCATCCTGCACAGCCATGGCACCACCGATGGCACCTTGAAGAAAGGAAAAATCACACGTCTTAAACCCGGGATCATTCAATAATCCATTGAAGAGCGTATTAACTCCGGTGATGATCGTAAACCGGTGCTTCTTCAATTCCGCAACGAAACCAGGGATATCACGTGGGTTCGTTATGAGTACATTCTTCACACCGGTGGCATACATCAGCACGCCATTCACGGTAAGCCCGAAAATGTGGTACATGGGAATGGCCGTGATCATCACATTGCTTTGATTCGCCGACAGGTACGGCTTGAACCAATGGGTGATCATCTCATTGTGGGCCAGGATATTTCTGTGCGACAGTTGTGCGCCTTTAGCAATCCCTGTGGTGCCGCCCGTGTATTGCAGCACGGCGAGGTCTTCCTGCGCGATGGCAGGTTTGGTCCACGACAGCGCGCTGCCTTCTTCCAATACAGACTTAAATGAAATCGCGTTGGGCAAATGATATGCCGGTACAAGTTTCTTGAGATACTTCACCGCGAGGTTAATGAACGTGCCCTTGACCGGACCGAGCATATCGCCCATGCGCGCGACGATGATGTGTTTGGCCGGAATCTTATCAACGATCGCTTCCAGGTTTGATGCGAAGTTTTCCAGGATGACGACGGCAGAGATACCAGCGTCTTTGAATTGGTGTTCCATCTCGCGCGGTGTGTAGAGCGGATTGGTGTTCACCACGATCAGGCCGGCTTTGAGTGCACCAAAGAAGGCAACGGGGAACTGCAACAGGTTCGGCATCTGAATGGCGATGCGGTCGCCCTGACGCAAGCCCAATTTGTTTTGCAGGTAGGCCGCGAAAGCAGTCGACAACTGATCTGTTTCGGCAAACGTGAGTGTAGCGCCCATGTTCACATAGGCTACACGGTTCTTATACCTGGCACAAGACGTTTCGAATAAATCAACGAGCGAGTTAGCTTCGATCTTTCCGATCTCGGCAGGAATACCAGTGGGATATTTGTCAATCCAGGGGAATGCAGTTGCCATATCTCACGAATATGAGCAACAAACGTTTGTAATGAAAGTCCGGGCGGAAATAAGGATAGCCATGAAATAGAAAGTCCCGTATGAACGGGACTTTTCTTGCTGTAGAGGAAGGGTTCGAACCTTCACGAGGCAGTTAGCTGCAGGACATGAGAAAACATTTAGTGGTCAACCCGTTATCCTGCGTTTATCCCTGGCTCCTCACCCCCGAGACAGGAGGGCTTGTCTGCCAATTTCAACACCCTACATTTTGTGTTTGATGCAACAAAGTAAGCACCATACTGATACTCTATTCAAGAATAGCGTTAATAATTAGTATGATTTTTAATAAATTGCCACATAAAATATAAAATTCTCAACAAATGACACCTGAAAAGCCCGCGCGTTATGAAATTGACAATGTCGATTTGAAGATTCTGGAGACTTTGATCCAGGATGCCAAGCGCCCTTATACGGAAGTGGCCAGAAAAGCCCATGTTTCACAAGGAACAGTGCATTTCAGGATGAATAAGATGCAGGAAGCCGGAATCGTTGAAAAAACAACCCTCCGGATCAACTACGCCAAATTGGGATTTGACATCACAGCCTTTATAGGTATCTACCTGGAAAAGAGCGCTTTATATGAGAGCGTGCTGGAAAAACTAAAGGGCATCCCCGAGATCACAAACATCCACTACACCACCGGCAACTACTCCATGTTCGTTAAAATCCACTGCCGAGACACCAACCACCTCAAGGAGGTGCTGCACGACAAAATGCAGCAGGTAGAAGGCATTGACCGCACCGAAACGATGATCTCCCTGGAGGAAAGTCTTGACCGGAGTGTGATCCTGGCTAATAATTAAAAGCCCTCCAGAACCTTATAAGCCGAATTTTGTTGATAATTTTGACCGCTATTTAAAATTGGTCTAAATACAGCAGATGGCTAAGGACAACCAGATCCTGGAAGAAATCACCTCCAAAGAGTACGAGCACGGCTGGACGGTGAACATGGAGACTGATTCCGCTCCTCCCGGCCTCTCTGAGGATACGGTAAGGTTCATTTCCCGCAAGAAAAACGAGCCCGAATGGCTGTTGGAATGGCGCCTTAATGCCTTCCGCACCTGGTCAACGATGAAAGAGCCGAAGTGGCCCAACGTCCACTACCCCGCCATCGACTATCAGAGCATCATATATTACTCCGCACCCAAGAAGAAAGCAACGCCCAAAAGCCTCGAGGAGATTGATCCCGAGATGCTGAAAACCTTTGAGCGCCTGGGTATTTCACTCACGGAACAGAAGCGTTTGTCTGGCATTGCCGTGGACGCGGTCTTCGACAGTGTGTCGGTAGCCACCACCTTCAAAGAAAAGTTGGGTGAACTCGGCATAATCTTCTGCTCCTTCAGTGACGCAGTTAAAGAACATCCCGAACTGGTAAAAAAATACCTGGGTTCGGTTGTTCCCGTGAAGGACAATTACTTCTCCGCGCTGAACTCAGCGGTATTCTCTGATGGTTCGTTTTGCTACATCCCAAAAGGTGTACGCTGCCCCATGGAGCTATCCACCTACTTCCGAATCAACGCGGCGAACACCGGACAATTTGAGCGAACACTCATTGTTGCCGATGAGGGTAGCTATGTGAGTTACCTGGAAGGTTGTACGGCACCGATGCGGGATGAAAATCAATTGCACGCTGCGGTGGTTGAGATTTTTGCGCACACTCGTGCTGAGGTGAAGTATTCCACCGTACAAAACTGGTATCCCGGCAACAAAGAGGGCGTCGGCGGTATTTACAATTTCGTTACCAAGCGAGGTCTTTGTTCCGGCGATCACGCCAAGATCAGCTGGACGCAGGTCGAAACCGGATCAGCCATTACCTGGAAGTATCCCTCCTGCGTGTTGAAAGGTGATTATTCCATCGGCGAATTCTACTCGGTGGCCGTCACCAACAACTACCAGCAAGCCGACACGGGCACTAAGATGATTCATATTGGAAAGAATACCCGTTCGCGTATAGTATCCAAAGGAATCTCTGCAGGCAAATCACAGAACAGTTACCGCGGTCAGGTGCACATCATGAAGCGCGCCACCAACGCACGCAACTCGTCACAATGCGACTCCCTGCTGATGGGCGACCAGTGCGGTGCCCACACATTCCCATATATCGATGTTGAGAACAGCTCAGCACAAGTCGAACATGAAGCCACCACCTCCAAAATCGGAGAAGATCAGATATTCTATTGCCTCCAGCGCGGCATCGACGAAGAGTCGGCCGTGGCGTTGATTGTGAATGGCTATGCCAAAGAAGTACTCAACCAATTGCCCATGGAGTTTGCTGTAGAAGCCCAAAAATTACTTGCCCTCACGCTGGAAGGAAGCGTTGGCTAATGCCCATGACACCCATCATCTCGATTAAGAATTTACAAGCCCGCATCGAAGAGAAGCAGATTCTCAACGGCATCTCCCTGGAGGTAAAACCCGGCGAAGTGCATGCCATCATGGGGCCGA
>DNZD01000143.1 GCA_003504855.1 Cytophagales bacterium | reverse complement strand
TCTTGCTCAACGCGGCATTTGGTTTGCGAATCAGGCCTTCTATTCATATCCAGCATAAGTATAACGGCGGATTTGGATCCCTTCAATTGGAATATCAGGCGATGAAGTCCCCTACGATAGCCTACACTGTGAAGACTTCATACACCCTGATCAATGATATGTTTTCGGACACTTATAACAACATCGGCCTTGTGTTTACCGATAACATCGTGTTGGACAGACGCAATACTTTCTTTCTCAACTACTCCGTTGGGCTCAGCCGGATGACCATACACCGGATGTATCAGCAGGAAGGCAAGATGATATCCGGGGTATATACCGTGGGTCCATCGGATCGGGTAGAAGACATACAGGATATATTGCCCCAGTTCAGCGTTGGCTTGCTGCTGCTGTTCGAAACCCGCAAGAAATAAACACGACTACCTTCTTTCTCGTCGGGCAATATGGCGCAAGTGCTAGCGGACAGTATTATTGATATTCCTCCATTACTCCGGCTTCCCCCACACTATAAAAAAGATCGTTGCACCGACCATGAACCATTTCAAGGGTATAGGAAACACCGGCAATACCAACCGGAGGTTAAGTTTCTTTTCCAGCCAGATCAGCCATCCGATAATAATACCACCAAAGATTCCCATTTTGATACGGTCGGGAAAGACAAACGGACCATATGCATCCCAAATAATGGCAAACAATAACCCGGGCAACATACCAATCGCCATACCCAGCCAGTCGCCCACCCAAACCAAATCAATTACTTCCTGCAGAAATCCGTCTAGAGGTTTCTTTGCCGCAGCTTCCCCAACAACTTCCGTTTTCTTCCGGAGCAATTGCTTCCCTTTTTCGACACTTGCGGTGGCCAGTTTGAGTATAAGGCAGACGATGAACAAGGCTAACCAGCATCCAATAATGACACCTATGGTAAGATGACCTTCTTTACCGACCCACATATAAGTGAGCAGCGGCGTGAAGGTAAGTGCGAGGATGGCTGCGAAACGGAGATGACGCATAGCCGAAAGTAAAATCAATTTTTCGAAGATAATAAAAGGCTCCGGTCTGGATTCTGGCTCTGGTGATAGGATTTTTTTGCCGCTGAGGCGCACTGGCGCAAAGACGCAAGGCTCTCCTGCACTGTACATGATCTGGGTGTTCCGGAATTCTAGGCCGGAGGAATTGTATAGCGGATGCAAAACTTTGAGTCGAAACGTTTACATTCTAAATTAGATCCATTAAAAGACACTCCATGAAAATCTACCCCCTCGCAGTCCTTGTTATTTCCTGTGTCCTTTCAATATCATGCACAAATTCAAAGACAGATAAAACCAGAATCATCTGGGATACCTGGGGCGTACCACACATCTATTCGGACAAAGTTGAAGATTTATTCTATGCTCAAGGTTGGGCACAAATGAACAACCATGCGAATCTGATCCTTGACCTCTATGGAAGTGCCAGGGGCAAGGGTGCGGAGTACTGGGGAAAGGATAAACTAAAGAATGATGTCTTGATTCACACACTGGGCTTCAACAAACTTGCTGATGATTGGGAAGCCGCGCAGGATCCTGAAGTCAAAACGATGCTTGCTTCCTTTGTCAAGGGGATGAACGCATATGCCGAGGTGCACCCAGAAGCGATCGATGAAAAAAACAAGGTTGTCCTGCCTTTGACTACCAAAGACGTGAACATGCATGGCATGTATGTTGTGTTCACGCTATTCATTGGTGGCGCGGACTTGGGTCGAATTCAGCAATGGCCTGACTTGGGATCAAACACATTTGCCGTTGGGCCAAAACGTTCTGCTTCCGGGAACGCTATGCTTGTTCAAAACCCCCATCTTCCCTGGTTGCGCGAATACCTCTTTTTTGAATCACACCTTAACCTTAGCGAAAAGAGCATGTATGGAGTCGCGTTGGTTGGTTTTCCAGGTTTGATCATTGGTTTCAATGATCAGTTGGGCTGGAGTCACACAAACAATCCGATTGACAATGCGGACACGTATGTACTGGATTTAAAAGACGGTGGCTATGTACTCGATGGAGAGCGAAAAGACTTTGAAGAGGTTGCCGCACCGATAAAGATCAAGCAGGATAATGGCGAGATGGTTGACTCAACGCTCACCTTGAAGAAAACTATTCACGGGCCCGTGGTCAAGGCTACAAAGGATAAAGTCCTCGCGCTGCGCATGGTAGGACTTGACAGACCCAATATGTTCTTGCAATGGTGGAGGATGATCAATAGTACCTCCTTTGACGAATTTGAATCAGCGTTAAAGATGGCGCAAATACCATTTTGGAATGTGATGTACGCGGACAAAAAGGGGGACATATTCTATCTTTTCAATGGCCTCGTTCCCAAGCGAAGTGCAGGGGATTGGAATTATTGGAACCGCCTTATCCCTGGGGGAAAATCAGCTGATATCTGGACAGACGTACATGCATATGCTGACCTGCCAAAATTAAGAAACCCGGCTAACGGCTGGCTTCAGAATTCCAATGATCCCCCCTGGACTTCCACGGTGCCCGTGGCATTAAATCCCGATGACTATCCTGCTTATATGGCTCCACGATTCATGGGGTTCCGCCCGCAGCGTTCAGCGGAGATGTTAAGCAAGGATGAATCGATAACTTATCAGGAATTAATAGACTACAAGCAATCCACACGGTCAGCGTTGGCTGACAGGATCCTTGATGATTTGTTTGCAGCGATAGACAAGTCTAAATCCCCGAAAGCGAAGGAAGCCAAAACTGTTCTTGAAAATTGGGATCGCGAAGCTGATGCCGACAGCAAAGGCACAGTACTGTTCCACACCTGGTTGCAGAAATTCGGACAGGACGATTCTAATTATGCGACACCGTGGGACATGAAGAACCCGATTACCACGCCTGATGGAATTGCTGACCCTGAACGCGCGGTGAAGCTGCTGGAACAATCCGTGGATGAAATGAAAAAGAAATTTGGCAGCCTTGATATGGCCTATGGCGAAGTTTTCAGGATAAAATACAAGGACAAAGATTTCCCTGGGAATGGAGCCCATGGTTCCACCGGGGTGGTTAGGGTAGCTTGGCCTGGCGATACGGATGGTATTCGAACCTATGTACGCGGAGGGGATTCGTGGGTAGGAATCATCGAATTTGGGGATAAGATGAACGCCAAGGTGTTGCTGAGCTACGGCAATGCTACGCAGAGAGATTCCCCTCACTTTGGTGACCAGCTGGAATTATTTTCAAAGAAGGAAATGCGAGATGCCTGGTTTCTGAAATCTGATGTAGATAAGCATGCCGCCCGAATTGAAATAAAAGTAGAAAAAGGTTTTGAAGCAGAAACAAAACCAAATTGAGGAGTCAGGACAGGGTTAAGGTTAGCATGCTATAGCCTGCAGAACTAAAAAAAATGGTGCCTTTGGGCACCATTTTTAAGCTCTTCCTCTTGGACTTGAACCAAGGACCCTCTGATTAACAGTCAG
>DNZD01000171.1 GCA_003504855.1 Cytophagales bacterium | reverse complement strand
TAGCAACAGAAAGTAAAATGCTGCAATGGTCCTTGTCTTCAGGTCAAAACGTGTTTCCAGGTATTCATAAGCCGTAAATACCTTGAGGCGATGGTAGAGCGGTACAGCGGTGAGCGATAAGATGATCATCGCCAATGGCAACCCCACATAGAACTGCAGGAATCGCATGCCGTCTTCGTAGGCCTGACCGGTAGTAGAAAGAAACGTGATCGCGCTGGCCTGGGTGGCCATGATGGAGAGGCAAACCGTCCACCACGGCAGGCTCTTGTTGCCCAACAAATAGCCTTGCATGTTGGTGGTGCCACGGGTCTTGTAGACACCGTATCCCACAATCAGGGCCAGCGTACCGAAGAGTACAAACCAATCAAGTCCGTTCATAGGAAGGAATAGGAAATCAGGGTGTACACAATAACCTGAACAACCATGGCCAAGAATATGATCCAGTACCAGGTGCTCCAGCGGCGAAAGACGGGAGGTTGCTCCTCTTCAGTAGTCTCCATTATTTCTTTGGCTTAACCTTTTGATTTTGAGGCTTGGTTTGTTTACCGAGCGAGGTCAGGTTGGCGAACAATTTGTAGGCACCCACCACACCTTCCGGAAGTTCCCTGAAAAATGACAGTCCCGTATACACATAATAACCGTTGCCATACCGGGCTACGAGCAGGCTACCATCGCGGGCCGGCTCACCGGCATCATTCATCGACAGCAATGCTTCATAAGCCGGATCATATTTATCAGGAAAATACAATCCCCGCTCCTGCACCCAACCAGAAAAGTCCTCCGGCCGTATCTTATTGGGATAATTCAATGCGGGGTGATCGGGCTTCAATATCCTGACCTCGCTATTTTCTTCTGTCACGCGGTCGCGCGTCAGGGTCATGGGGTACGGGGCAAACTTATCTGCTTTCAGCGGACCGTTGGTATTGTACTGCGTGATAAGCGTACCCCCTGCTTTGACATATTCCAACAGATCAGGCATGAAGTGCCGGATCCGCTCATTGGTATTGAGTGCGCGAATACCCAGTACCACCGCATCCAGGCGGCGCAGGTTGGCCGGTGTCACTTCTTCATCCTTCATAACCCAAACTTCATAGCCCATGTTCCGCAGGGCATCCGGAATTTCATCACCAGCACCTTGTACATATCCCACCAATTGCCCAGCTTTTTGAATATCCGTTCTTACCAATTTGGCCTCCGCCTCAGGCAATAAAGTCTGGAATGGAATATGATCATACGAAATAGTCTGCAGCGCATGTCGATAACGCTTCCCATTGATCATGGCCTCAGCGCGCATCATCAGGGAGCCAGTGGTGTTGCCGGGTGTTACCTGGAATGAAGCCTTCAATTCCTCGCCGCGTTTGGTCAGGTGAACCGGCATCGAGGCAGGAACAGACGTCCACCCTTCCGGTAATACCAGACTCACCTGGGCATCCAGCGCACTTCCAGAAGCGGACTTGATTAACAGGTCAACCGTTCGCTGGGATTTATCAGGAAATACGAAGACCTTCTGGGACAGGTTCAGGAATATAGGCGGCACTACCTCAAATGGACGCATCAATTCGCCCTTCTCGGGATCGGTCCATTTGTAAATCATTGGAATGGAAAATTCGATGGGCGTACCATCCACTTCCATTGAAAATGCCAATGGAACTGCAGGATCATTTTCAGGCTTACCAATAAAAGAATCGTTGGGAATCAGGAACACACCATCTGTATGGTCCTCCCGCAACCAATAGGGATCCGAAAAGGGTTGCTCAGCAGACAACTTCTTCTTCGTCCGCGCCGCATAAAGTTGATTGTTGGTCAGGGTGGTATTCACCGCCGAATCTATTCCCAGTGCCGGACAACTAACGCGAAGCCATTTTATAGCGGCTTCCGAACGATTGACCAGCTCAAATGAGCACGTAACACCTTCGCCCGGCGCAAGCCAGGGTTGGTCTGCAACAACTTCAAGATACAGACCGGCACAATCCTGAATGAGTTGGTTTGTTTCTTTGAGCTTGCGCTCCTTCCACACCGACGGCGTCAGGGACATAATCTGGGTTCGTATTTGCAGCAATAGCGGAATAGTTCGTGCAGGGTGCTCCGGGTTAAATTCCCGAATGGCTTTTTCGACCAGGGGCTGAACGCGATTCCCACCTTCTACCCTCGACCATGTCGTATTAATTCCTTCAAACAGGTCTTTATCCGCTTTATCTCCTTTGGCATAGAGGAAGAATTCAGGTGCATCACCACGTCGACCAGCGCTGCCAAAGCCCTGGCTTTTATGTTGGGATCGACTTTCAGCAGCAATTTCAGAGTAAGATTTACCAAGCAGTGTATTGTACGTGCCCATGTTCACCACCACCACACCCGGTGTAGATTCACTAATGGTTTGATCAAAAAAGCGACTGGCATTGAGGTATAGTCGCCTGGGTTGCCAAAGGCCAAATTCTTTAACCTGCTCAGGGTGATAAGTTGGATTATTGGTCAGGTCAAATGCTTCCTGGGCCAATACGGCTGATGCGGTGTGGTGTCCATGACCGGCACGCGCATCTGGTGGAAAGCGGGTAAGAATAATGTCTGGCTGAAATTGGCGCATGATTCTCACGACGTCGGAAAGGATCTGATCTTTGCCCCAGATCGTAAATGTTTCATTGGCGTTTTTGCTGAACCCAAAATCATTGGCACGGGTAAAGAACTGTTGTCCGCCATCAAGGCGTCTGGCTGCGAGTAATTCCTGGGTGCGTATTAATCCAAGCTGATCGCGGATCTCTGCTCCGATCAGGTTCTGGCCACCGTCACCGCGGGTCATCGACAGGTAGGCAGCTGCGGCCAGCTTATCATTGGCCATAAATGTAATGGCGCGCGTATTTTCGTCGTCAGGGTGTGCCGCTACATAGAGTACCGAAGTCAGCACATTGAGTTTCTTTAATTTCAGCTGGATGGAGGCAGCATCAGGTTGCCGGTATTGCGCTGTGGCCGGAAGGGCACAGCAAAGCATGAGAATTATGGTTCGGATGAGCATAGGGAGCTTTATTGAGCGGCCAAAGAAAGGGAAATTTTAAGATTCCGGAAACGGATCATGAATCCGGCGGTAGGTCAGAACTTACCCCTCGGTTCTCCATTTACCCAAAAGGTACCGTCTTCTTCCACCACCATTCGGATGCGGCTCACTTCTACCTTGGCTGAATTGAGAAGGAATAAGGTGAATTCATGCGCTGAGATGCGGTCCTTCATGTCAACGGTGAAGCCCATGTCAATGGGAACCATCTTATTCAATTCCGCTTTGCGGGTAATCAGCACATCGCCCTTGTTATTAATGCACCGCATGCGCACTTCCTGGTCACCCAGTTTCAGCAATTTTATTTGTACAATCAGGTATGGTAGCGGACCCCCGCCATACTTAGCCTTATCCCGTTCTTCCTGGTTTCCCTCAAATTCAAAGGTGGAAATGTCAGAAGCAGGTCGTTGCTTAAAAGCATAGTTCAGTTCCAGCGAGAACTCGTCGCTGGATTTATAGGCAACATCCGTTTGTAGCATTAGGGCTAATGCGCCCAGCAGAAATATTTTCATCAGGGCATAAGATAATAAAACCCTTCCGTAATCAGGACAGCCTACCACAAATGTGGGTATGAACGATAAGTTTGATTTTTCGTGAAATACGGTGAAGGGAGTGTAGCCGGAGTGGCTTGTTCACATGATGCGTCTGGTGAGACAGCGCGTGAATTGGTTATGATGAAAAGATCAATTGTTGATCATGTCCAATAAGCTAATCAGGAACGCTCCTAATTTGAGCAAATTCGCCATGATGTTTCTGGCGCTAACCTTACCATTTCTACCACTGTGCCCATGGGCTTTTCTGTGCGTTTTCATAACTATCTGACTAAGCTTCCACTAATTCATTGGGAAATTGAACGATTATTGATGTGCCCTTCGAGGAAGAGGCCATCAATGAAATAGTAGCTCCAATGCGGCGGGCGAGGCTGTTGGCCATGAACAATCCCATCCCGGCTTCATCGGAGGTATTTTTTGCAAAGACATCAAAGGCACCTGCCCCAACCTCTTCACCCGTTTTGTCGCCAATTATCATTTCCAGGTGTTCTTCATGTTGACGCAGTTGAACTGAAATCGTCCTGATCCGTAAGTCATCAGAAGGATAGGATAATGCAATTCCCAGAATGTACTTGAATATCTTGACCATGGAATTGATATCAACGGTGACTTCATCTAGCTCGATGTCCAGGTGCAGCCGCAACTGATGAGCGCTTCCGGACTTGGCAAACTCCACGGTGAGCAACTGCTTTAGTTCTGCAGCGCGAAGGTTGGTTACCTGAGGTTGGTAATGTTCTATACCAATGAATTCGCTCACCTGATGCATGATATGTTCCATAGACAGTGCACAATCTCCAATGAGGCGCAGGCACTTCCTGATTTCATCGTCCTGGGGGTAATATTCAGCGATACGGACGAGGCCCTGGATGGCAATCACCGGCTCCTTCAGCTCTTTCGATAAGCTCGCCACAAACTGTTCCATTCTGATTTTTCCGTCCATGGTGCGGTGCAATGGAATTATTCCCGATTGCATAGCAAAGGTGCAGGGTTTGTATATGCTGCTTTTCAGTTCAAAACTGAATTTTCTAAAATCAGGAACATCAAATAATCCAGGAGCTACCCTGACAGGGTTTACAGGAAATGGTTCAAATTGAACTGATTTTATCAGGGGAAACCCTGATATCAACGCTGCTTGGAGTCTATTCCGTTCCCTTGCCCAAATAGGGCTCAATGGCTGACAGCAACTCGTTGGCTTTACAGGGCTTGCCTACAAATCCATTGGCACCCACCTCTATACCCTTCGCCTTATCAGCAGGCGATGTCTTGGCAGATAATATGATGATGGGTATGTTTTTGTATTGTTGCATGGACCGGAGCATACGGATTAAGTCATACCCATCCATGCCGGGCATAAGTAAGTCTGTCACAATGAGCTCTGCCGGATAGTCTTTTAGCATTTCCAGGGCCTTGTCACCACCGGAAGCCCATTTTACCTCATAGCCAGACCACTGTAGCACCTCGACAATTTCTTCTGCGAGGTTGGCTGTATCTTCGACCAACAGGATCTTTTTCACCGGATGGGCAATTTAACGGTAAAGGTAGTGCCCTTATTTAACACGCTGTCCACGTGGATAGTCCCTCGCATCAAATCGACTGCTTTCTTGGTAATGGATAGTCCAAGGCCAGTACCTTGAATATTGGAGGCATTAGATCCCCGGTGGAAAGCTTCAAATACCGTATTGAGTTCTTCCTGATCAATGCCTATGCCCTGATCTTCTACCTGAATCTCAATGCCCTCTGACGTGTCCGATATCCGTACCGAAACAACAGAGTCCTCCGGCGAGAACTTAATAGCATTGGTCAAAAGGTTCACAAAGACATTCCTGAACAGCTTATCATCAATGCTTACCGTGGTCAGTGTACTGGTAAACTTCAAATCTATCGTGCGTGGTACCTTTGCGACTGAACGCACTTCATCAATGAGGGTGGTTACAAACTCTTGCAAATCCAGGCTAACCAGTTTTACCTTGATCTTTCCTGCATCTGATTTGCCCATCGTAAGGACATCCTCCAGCAAGTTGGTCATGTGCGCTGCCTGGTCTTCAATTTTAAGTAGTTTCCTCTTAACGTCGTCTGCACCCAGCTGGTGGAAGTGGTTGCGCACCGATTCTGCCGCCAGGCTAATGGTGGACAAGGGCGTCCGGAATTCGTGCGATGCCACTGACACAAATTTGGACTTCATCTCTACCAATTCCTTCTCTTTTTGAAGGGCCTGATTCAATTCAGAAGTCCGTTTCTCTACCATCGCTTCGAGGTTATTACGATAGTTAATCAACTCGGTGATATTCTGCCCTACCATCAATATGCCGGTCACTTCATCCTTGGCATTCTTGCGCGGTGTTGCATTCAGGAGGAAGATCAGTTCTTCCTTATCCCGGGTCACCACCGGCAATTCGAGGTTACTTACGGGCTGGTCTTTGAGCACGTTGCTGAAAATAAAGGAGAATTTTGGACGGTCAGTTTCCCGAATGAAGTGCTCCAGGAATCGTCTCCCCAAGGCCTCGTTTTTGGAGTATCCGGTAAGTTGGGCCATCACTTTGTTCCATTCATTCACATAGCCATTCATGTCCGTGCCATAAATCGGCGCATTGGCATTCTCAATGAGGTCTGAAAGCTCACGGGCAATGGTGATGATTCGGTCTTCAAACTCTTTCTGACCAGTAATATCTGACATCAGACCTATAAATCGCTCCACCCTCCCGTGATCATCCAATACTGGCGTTAATGATAATTTTATCCATTTTGTATCGCCGGACTTCAAATAAATAAGCAATTCAACCGTAAAAGATTCTCCGCGCTGGATTTTCTCAAACAGCACCTTTTCGGTCGCCGTATCGGTATTGGGGCCGTGGAGAAATTCATAGGGCGGCCTTCCGACAGCTTCTTCAAAGGTAAATCCGGTTAATTCGGTAAAACTCTGGTTTACCCATTCAATCTCATTTTCCTTGTTCGTAATGACTATTCCATTAATTGTTTTGCTGGCAACAATACTTAGTTTTTTAACTTCTTCCTGTGCCCTGGTGCGCTCATCGATATCCTGTATTGCGCCAATGACCCTTATGGGTCTACCCTCTTCATATAAAATAATTGCACGGTCAAACACATATCGATAAGAGCCATCCGCGCATCGGTAACGATAGGAATATGCGAAGTTTGATGCCTTTTTTACAAAATGGTCTTCAAATGCTTCCAACAGGTTTTGTATGTCATCAGGATGCACCTTGTCTTGCCACCAGCCAGCGGTATCTTTTGTTTCGGTTACATCATAACCAAATACACTCTTCATGCCATGGTTCCAGGTAGTTACATCGGTGAGCACATTCCAGTCCCAAATCGTATCGCTGGTCGCCTTGCTGACCAATTCATACCGCTCATTGCTTTCTGCGATCAACAACTGGGCATTGCGGGCGCTGGTAATGTCATCTACCAGGGACAGCACGGTGACAACCTGGCCTTCACTATTCTTGAGCACCGAATTGTACCACTTCACCCAAATGACGTGTCCATCTTTGTGCACATTTCTAAAAACAACCTGGTTGCTGTCCACCTTCCCTGACTTCAATTCGTCAGCAACCTTATTGGCCAGGGGAAAGTCTTCAGGGTAGACATTACTATAGTTGTCATTGACCAATTGCCGGAATTCATCTTCCGTCCAACCAAAAATACGTTCCGCTTGCTTGGACCAGGAAATCAGGTTCAGTTCACCATCAAATTCAATAAAACCCAAGGGTGCATTACCGATATGGAAGCGCAGGCGATCATTGGCCATCTGCAATTTCTTTTCGGCTTCTTTCCGTTGGGTGATGTTATTCACCGCCATCGCAATTCCAACCACTTCCTTCCCCGAGTTTCTCACCGGGCTATACCGGAAATGGAACCACCGACCTTCTCCAGGATTCATTTCCTGATCATATTCCAGGGATTTACCGGTCAGGACCTGTTCAAAGACCTGGCGCATGGTAGCATGGTTTGCCTCCCTGAATGCAATAAACACCTGTTCCCCTTCATGAACTTCTACTTTCATCTCATGACGAATCCATTCACGAAACAGGTTGTTCATGGTTTGCACGATATAATTCGTGTCCACCAGCAGGTAAGCGGTATCGGTATACTCAAAGATATTGCGGAGGTTGGCCTCTGTTTTTTGATAGGACATTCGTATCCGCTGCTTCTCAATGGCCTGGTTGATGGCCAGAGACAACCGGGTCAGGTTGCCCTTCAGCAGATAGTCATCAGCACCTGCTTTAATGATGGAGGCAGCAAACTCCTCCGATACGGCACCGGTGACAAGAATAAAGGGCATGAAAGGAAAGTGCGACCTGGTAATTTCAAGGGCTTCGCTGGAAATAAACTGCGGCAACTGGTGGTCGCTCAGGATGATATCGGGATTGAATTCAGTGATTTGTCTGGTAAAATCCTCCCGGTTATCGACCACTTTGGATTCGAAGGCGAGTCCAGCACGTTTCAGAATCATTTGGATCAGCAAGGCATCGTCTGGGGTGTCTTCAAGCATCAATATTCGAAGGGCCTTGCTCATGATCGGGTGGCATCAAGTAATGCCTTATTTTCCTTTAGTTCTTTGCGACTTCCAGCGGGCGTTGATTGATGTTCAGCCAATAGTTTCCCAATCCTTTAACCGCTTCGCTCAGGGTTTCAAAACTTACTGGCTTTACCACATAACTATTAGCTCCCAGGTGATAACACGTCAATATGTCTTTTTCTTCTTTAGATGAAGTAAGCATAACCACGGGAATGGGTCTCATCTTTTCATCGGCCTTGAGTTGCCGAAGAATCTCGAGGCCATCTACTTTCGGGAGTTTCAGATCCAGCAAAACCAGAAATGGCTTTCTCCGATCAACACGGGAACTATACTTTCCTCGGCTAAATAGAAAATTGAGGGCCTCTTCTCCATCGTCCAGGTGAAGCAAATGGCTACTCAGGTTGTTCTTGCGGAGGGTTCGGATTACCAGCTGAGCTTCGTCATGATTGTCCTCAATCAGTAAAATATCAATATCTGATTCCATCACCAGCTCATTTGATTTTGACAAATTTCGGCCATTTGGCTCCCCTATTTCTTTATTTTCTGTCATAACATTACATCAGTGATGTTTAGATAATAATTCCAATTGCTTTTCCTGCTGATTTCCATAAGCGGGTTAACCATTTACCGGTTTAGCGAGGCCAAGTTGGAAAGAGAACATGGCACCGAGCTCAGGCCAGGAGTCGGCCCAAATCAGGCCTTCATGGCGATTAACAATCCGTTGCGTGAGCGCCAGACCGACACCGGTACCTGGAAAATCTTCCTGTTTATGCAATCGTTGGAATACACCAAACAACTTTTGCTTGTAACGCACGTCAAAACCTACACCATTGTCACGGACAAAATAAACAGGCTTTTCATTTTCTATCCGGCTGCCAATTTCGACGATCGCTTTGGGATTCTTGGATGAATACTTGATGGCATTGGATATCAGATTTACCCAGACTTGTTTCAACAAGTTAGAGTCACCCCACGCTCCCGGGAGCTTCTCAATCTGAATCTCAGGAAGTTTTGTGCCACCGAGTCGTAAGTCTTGCAGTACCTCTTCTACCAGCACATTCATATTTACAGCGGCTATATGCATTTCCGCACGACCCAAACGAGAGAAGTTGAGCAAATCATCAATGAGTTGGCCCATCTTCTTGGTATTCTTCATGATGATCTCCAGGTTGTTCTTCCCTTCGACATCCAGTTTGGTAGCATAATCCTCAACCAGCATCTGACTGAATCCATCGATGATCCGGAGCGGTGCACGCAGGTCATGAGATACCGAGTACGTAAATCCTTCCAACTCCTTGTTTACAGCGGCCAGCTGCCGGGTCCGCTCTTCCACCCTGCGTTCCAATTCAGCATTCAAACCCTGAATCTCTTCCTCCGCCCGCTTCCTTTCGGTAACGTCCCGGTAGTTGTTAATTAATGCCTTCACATCTGGATTTTCAAGTTGTGAGGAAACCACTCCTTCGAGCCAAACATAGTGACCATCCTTATGACGCACCCGGTAAGTATACCGGAATACTTCATTGGGTGATTGGCGTGCTTTGAACAATATTTCCCGGGCTGCCGGCAGGTCGTGTGGGTGGATCAGGTCGAGCGTCTTTTGACCTTTGCGCTCTTCGAGGGTATAACCCGTGATCTTAACAACACCCTCACTCTGATAAATTACTTCACCCTGTTCGTTGGTCAGGGTAATCCCATCGTGGTCATGCTCGATCAGGGCCCTCCAGCGGTGTTCACTGGCAATCAGTTTAGCCTGTGCCTCAACTT
>DNZD01000185.1 GCA_003504855.1 Cytophagales bacterium | reverse complement strand
CCCACACTCGGCGCGATGGTGTAGGTAGTAACATCGGTATAGCCTGTGTTATCGATGAGGTTGTTTCTTGTGCTGGTGTACGTCAGATTCAATCCACCGCGCAATGCCACGCCTTTGGCTATGGTGCGCTTGTACATGATGATGAAAGGCGTTGCGGGGCTGTTGAAGAATCGGGTACTAAAACCAAAATCATTCTTTCGGGGTTGTTGCTCCTGCGCCAGGGTCGGCATAGTCAGGAACAGAAATAAAATGAGGAGGTTTTGCTTTTTCATAATGTTGGTGGCGGTTTATCGAACGGAGGGCTGTGGCTTCGGAATGATCATCAACTCCGTCTGGCGGCCGTCGATATACCGAAAGCCGGTCTCATCAAAGTATCCGTCCTCTTCAAGCATGATGCGCACATCTTTCTTCCATTCGGGGATGTTGACGGCGCAATTCAATTCTATGGAATAAGCGGTGCGGAGGTGCATGGGATAATCGCCCGTATGAGGTACACCCTGCTGCATATCCCACATCCCTAATGTGGTGCCGGAGGCGTGACCGTGGTATCCGATGGGGTGTGTGTAGATAGAAGGATTGATTTTCTCGTCGATTGCCTGCTTGCGCGATTCGGCCAGGATCTGATTGCCGGTCTTTCCTTCTTTGAAATTGTTGGTGAATATATCCTGTAACCGATTGCCGGTGGCAAAGGCACGCTTGAGGAATTCCGGGGCATCCGTTTCACCAGCGCGCAATACGTAAGCATGTTCCTGTGTGTCGGTGTTGAGGCGGAGGTACGTGATGCCAAAGTCAACGTGCAGCAGATCGCCGGGAAGGATCACGAGCGGTTGTGGCCGCTTGGCGGTGATGGCATCAGATTCATTCCGTTGTACAGATACCGAAGTATGAAACCAGGTTTCGAGTTTGAGTTCTTTGATACGCTCCCGGTACCACCACACCACATCTTCAGTGGTGGTGACTCCTGGCTGTATGACCTTATCGGAGAATCCTTCAGCAATGATCTGATGGGCGATGCGGCAAATGTTGCGGTATAATGTCATCTCTTTTTCGGTGCGGGTCTCTAACCAGCCTACGGCCAGTTTTTCCGCAGAGACCACCATTGGCTTCAGGTTTGCGGGCAATACACGCATCAGGTTGTCATAGTCGTTGGCGGTAAGGCCGTCCGCATGCCCGTAGTGTTCGGCTTTGTTGACTCCGATTTTCTTCGGATTTCTTTCTGTGATAATCTTTCCCAATTGCGCCCACTGGTCGGGGTTGGCATCCGGATCCCAGGAGCGCTTGAATACTTTGCCCACATCATATCGTGCAACAGCGAGGTACTCGAGGCCTTTGTCTTCGCCGGTTTTTTTATCGATGCCCTGGTCAAACGCCACGAGCATCGTCGTGCGGCGCGCGGCCAGCCAGGTGGCGGGCAGCATGGTTTTTAATACCGGGTCTTCATTATTTTCCCGCGAAATAAGTACCCACATATCAAATCCCTCGCGGCGCATGAGCATGGGCAGTACCGTGCGGAGGCGGTCGTCAAGGACTTCGTCGATGATCCGGGCCTGATCACGTTGACTGAGGATAACGGGTTGAGCCATAGCAGAAGCGCTCACCAGCAGGAGCAAGAAGAAAATCAATCGCATAGAATATGAGTTAAGGAATGTACTGTAAGACACAACGTTCATTTTTGAGAAGTTCAGAAGCCTGGTCAACTTCGATGTTCGAGCGGGCATCATCCATCTGGTCTTTCACTGCAGATTTTACCTCCCGCACCCGCATGGCTTCGATGAAGCGCTTCACGTCCTCACGGGTTTCCAATATCAGTTTCGGCACGACGGCAGGCTTTTCGTCGTCACCCTTGGCCACCATGGTGAAAAATGATGAGTTTGTATGCTTGACGACACTGGTGCGCACATTCAGTGACTCGACCCTGATGCCCACGACGAGAGACGTACGACCTACATAGTTTACAGAGGCATGCAGCGAAACCAGCTCGCCTACTTCAACCGGCTGAAGGAATTCGACATTTTCTACTGACACCGTGACACAGTAGGTGCCTGCATGTTTGGTGGCGCATGCATAGGCTACTTTATCCATTAAGGACAATAATATTCCACCATGAATTTTCCCGCCGAAGTTGGCATAGGAAGGCACCATCAATTCGGTGATGGTGGTCTGCGAAAGACGAACGGGACGGGCAGGCTGTTCCATAAAACAGTATGGTGAATTTGAAAGTTAAGCGATAAAACCAGAATTCGGAACGGCCGTTTCCGGGAGCGGAGGAAAATACCCCTAGTTCCCCGGTTGCCTGCGGGTGAGGGAATGAAACCTCCACAGCATGGCGCTCGCCGTGAGTGTGAGTCCAATCAACAAGCCGGTCCAGATACCAATGGGTCCAAGGTTCAGGCGAAAGCCAAGCCAGTATCCCAACGGCAAGCCGATGACCCAATAGGAGATGAGAATCAGTACAGACGGAACCTTCACATCCTGTAAGCCGCGCAATGCGCCGATGACCACCACCTGGGTGCCATCGGAAAGTTGAAAGAGTCCTGCAATGACGATCAGCGGTGCTGCTATTGTCACGACATCCATATCATCTACATATAATAAGGGCAGGTGATTGCGGCCGAGCAGGAAAATGATTCCCCACACGGCCATAAATGTCAGTGCCATTCCGAGCAACACAAAAGCGGATTGCCTTGCTTGTCGCAGGTTGCCTTTGCCCAACTCATTGCTCACCCGAATGGTAGCGGCGGCCGCCAGTCCGGAGGTGGTCATGAAACTAATGGTAGCAAGGTTGATCGCAATCTGGTGCGCAGCGAGGGCCTGGGTGCCGAGCCATCCCATCATCACGAGTGAGAAGTCAAAAGCGGCCACTTCAAAAATAAACTGAGCGCCGGCGGGAATGCCAATGTGCAGCATCTTGTTGAACAATTCGCGTGAGTAGTTACCGATGTGAAAGCCGGGTCGATAGGATTTGAATCCCGGCGACCAATAAATAAATGCGGCGATCGCACCGCCCATGATCACCCTGGAGATCAGCGTGGCCCAACCTGCGCCGTTCAATCCCAACGCCGGAAAACCGAAATGACCATTGATCAGCACGTAGTTCATCGCGATGTTCACCACGTTGCAACTCAACACAATCACCATCGGCATCCATGTATTGGACAAGCCCTCTGAAAACTGACGAAAGGTTTGAAACACCAATACCGGTATGATCGAGAAGGTGATAATCTCCAGGTAGGGGATAGACAACACGATCACTTCAACAGGCTGATCTAAATGGTAAAGCAGTTGTTTGGCGCCCATCACCAGCATCACCAACACCAACGCGGTTATCACATTGATCACCAGTCCATGGCGGAGGGTTTCGTTCACTTTGTGGGTGTCTTGTTCTCCATCGGCAGAAGCCACAAGCGGTGTCATGGCATAGGAAACACCAATGCCAAAGAGTAGCAGCACGTTAAAAGCCACGTTGGCCAAACCGGCAGCCGCCAATTGCTTCGCGCCGATGTGTCCCACCATCACGTTGTCGGCAACCCCCATCATCACATGACCCAGCTGACTGAGCATAACCGGGTAGGCCAGTTTGAAACTTTGCGAAATGTCGGTGCGGTAGGAGAGCAAGGTGTAAGGCTAAGGATTAATGTTGAATCCGTCGGGCAACGGCAAGAAGACCAATGACACTCAGGCTGTCGGTAATGCGTCCATCGAGTACCATGGCCAATGCATCTGTGAATGGCAATCGCCATACTTTCATGCCCGCTTCGGTTTCTTCGGGTGCGGACACGCCTTGTGAAATGTCCTCGGCGAGGAAGATGAAACCTTCTTCGTCGGTGACAGAATTGGAAAGATGTACGCGCTGGATTTCAGTCCATCGTTTGGCGGTGAGTCCGGTTTCTTCTGCCAACTCACGCTGCGCAGCCGCGAGGGAGTCCTGGTCCAAGGGACCTCCGCCTTCCGGTATCTCCCAGGACCATTCATTCAAGGGATAGCGGAACTGACCCACAAGCCAGGTGTGGTTCCTGTCATCGAGGGCAACTATACCAATGGCTTTGTTCTTAAAGTGCACCTTCCCATAAATACCCGGCTTGCCCGATGGGTTGATCACCTGAAATTCAGTGACACGAATCCAGGTATTGTCATATTTCTCCTGCGATGACAAGGTGGTCCAGGGATTGGTGTGTTCGGCGTTCATGGATTCTGTTGAACTGCAAAAAAAGGCATTAATCATGGAACTTTGCAGCCGAAGACGTAAACTCGACCAGATTTTTGTACGCCGTGCTCAAGAGCTCATACACCAAACACCTCACCGAAGCCGGCTGTGACGAAGCGGGCCGCGGCTGTCTGGCGGGTCCTGTGGTGGCTGCGGCGGTCATTCTGCCTCCGAAGTACAGGCACAAATCGCTCAACGACTCGAAAAAACTTTCGGCCGATGAACGACTTGAGCTGCGACACGATATCCTTCGCGACGCACTGGCCTGGGCAGTAGCCGAAGTAAGCCATGCAGAAATAGATGAGATCAATATTCTGAAGGCATCGTTTCTGGCCATGCACCGGGCATTGGATCAACTGAAGATTCGACCGGAACTGCTATTGATCGACGGTAACCGGTTTGTGCCGTATGGTGACACAGCCTATCACTGTATCATCAAAGGCGATGGCAAATACCAATCGATTGCAGCGGCTTCCATCCTCGCCAAAACCCATCGCGACGAACTGATGCAGCGTATGGCTATTACCTATCCCGGTTATGGATGGGAAACGAATATGGGCTACCCGACACCTGAACACCGCGATGGAATCCGTCGACAGGGAATCACACCCATTCACCGCAAGAGTTTTCAACTACTGCCTGCACAGTTGGATTTGTTCGCTGACGCGGAGTAGGACCGTGAAACTAATTAATGGGTATCACGGTTTACAATTTGTCCGTACGTACCTTTGTCGTTCATGTGCCTTATTTTTGTTTCCCTCGATTCACATCCAGACTACAAACTGATTGTAGCGGCTAACCGCGATGAATTCTATCAACGTAAAACAGCGCCAGCCGGATACTGGCACGATCGCAGTGATATCCTTGCCGGCCGCGACCTTGAAGCACAAGGCACCTGGCTTGGCATGACCCGCACCGGCCGCATCAGCCTGCTCACCAATTACCGAGATCCAAAAAATATCAACCCAAAGGCTCCTTCACGGGGTCAATTGGTTTCCGACTACCTGGCCAGCCAGACTTCCGCTGCGGATTACCTGAATCAGGTGGAGGCAACAGCCAAACACTATAATGGCTTTAACCTGCTGGCCGGTACAGTAGATGAGCTGTATTATCTCTCCAACTATGCACCCGGTGTACATAGGGTGTCTGCTGGTGTTCATGGTCTCAGCAACGCGCTGCTGGACACACCCTGGCCCAAAGTAACAAGGGGGAAAAAGCAATTTGAAACCCTGTTGGGCCACGCATTCACCACCGAACAATTGTTTGAATTCCTGTATGATGACCGCCGCGCCGCTGACGCCGAACTTCCGGAGACGGGCATAGGATTGGAACGCGAGCGGGCATTGTCCTCCATGTTCATCAAGACCGACAACTATGGATCCCGGTGCTCAACGGTTATTCTCGTGGATCGTCAGAACCGTGTAACCTTTTCGGAGCGGGTATACAACACAATCGATTTTACTTTTTCACTGAAGACCTTTGAGTTTTCAGTATCAGGCCGATGAAGAAACGAAACAACAACCTTCCATTTATGTTGAGGGCCATGCGCTGGGCATACCCGCGGATGGAACGCTATATGCCCTGGCTGGCTGAACAGGTATTTCGGCTGGTGTTTTATGTTCCGCTGACGTATCGCGTGCCGGAGAAAGAAACAGAAATGGCCAAATCTGCAACCTGGTTTGCGCTGCAGGCGAATGGAAAGAAGGTTCAGTGCTATCAATGGGGTAATGATGATCAGCCTTATGTTTTATTAGTTCACGGTTGGGCTGGTCGCGCTACACAGTTCAGAAAATTCATACCATCCTTTCAGCAAGCCGGGTTTCGTGTGATTGGTTTTGATGGACCCGCGCATGGAAAATCGGAGGGCATCCGGACGTCTATCATGGAATTCGAACAAGTGTTTTTACGAATGGTAGAAGAATTGGGTACGCCTGCCGGCATTGTCACCCACTCGTTCGGTGGAGCTGCCATATTATATGCTGCCATGAATGGACTTGTTGTTCCTCGTCTGGTGAACATCGCGAGTCCCTCCCTGGAAGATGAAATCCTGAAGACCTACTTGCGTGCCATCAACGGCAGCTGGGTTTCGGCTGAACGGTTTAAGCAATATGTCATTCGGCGAACAGGCAAGTCTTTTGAGCAATTCACCGGACTTTATGCCATTCAACGCCTGCCGCGACCCATTGACCTGTTGGTGATTCAGGATGAAGACGACGAGGAAGTGCTCATGGTGCAGGCAGAAACACTCATTAAGGCCTATCCGAGGGCCCGCTTATTTACGACCCGCGGACTGGGCCATAACCGGGTGCTCAAAGACGAAGCCGTCATCACGGCCACCGTTGATTTTATCCGGAATTCCGTCGCTCCCCAATAAAAACATAGTTCTGGCGTAACATGACCAGCTTTCGGGCGTCTGAGTGCTGGGAGCGAGGAAGCGGAATTGGGCGATTTTTGCCGTTCGCAGTTATTTTTTCGCCATTTTCCCTCAAATTTGAAACTCTATTTGTATTCCACAGTTCAAGGATAGGAGAAACCAGAGAGCCATGAGCCGAATTATTGAGACCCAGAACATTGCCAAGGTGTATAAGATGGGTGACAACATTGTCAATGCCCTTCAATCCGTATCCATCGCCATCGACAAGGGAGAATATGTGGCCTTTATGGGCCCCTCAGGTTCTGGTAAGTCGACCCTCATGAATATCGTAGGTTGTCTGGATACGCCCACAGCGGGTACTTATGTGCTCAATAATCAACTGGTGAGCGAAATGACGGAGAATGAACTGGCCCATGTGCGCAACAAGGATATTGGCTTTGTGTTTCAGACATTCAACCTGTTGCCACGGGCTTCGGCGCTGGAGAACGTAGCGCTGCCCTTGATTTATGCAGGCTATGGAAAGAGCGAGCGCACTGAAATGGCGATGGCGGCGTTGGAGAACGTAAGCCTGGCCGACCGCTGGCACCACAAACCCAATGAGCTTTCCGGTGGTCAGCGCCAGCGCGTGGCCATTGCCCG
>DNZD01000246.1 GCA_003504855.1 Cytophagales bacterium | reverse complement strand
AGACTTTTTATCTGCCTGATCACCTTGTCCCTGTCCTTTTCGGCAGGTGCCCAGTCAAAAGCCCTGCGTACTGGCGCCGATCAAATGGATGTACTGCTGCCCAAACTAGTGGGAAAGCGGGTAGCGTTGATGGTGAACCAGACATCCGTGGTGGGAAAACGGCACCTGGCCGACACGCTCAAAGCGCGGGGTGTAAATATTGTGAAGGTATTTGGACCGGAACACGGGTTCAGGGGAAAAGCCGACGCTGGTGAAACGGTCTCTGATGGTATCGATGCCAGGTCCGGCCTGAAAGTGGTGTCCTTGTATGGCAAGAATTATAAAGCCACACCAGAACAGCTTAGCGATGTTGACCTCGTGGTCTTTGATATTCAGGATGTGGGGACACGGTTTTATACCTACATCAGTTCACTGCATTACCTGATGGAAGCTTGCGGTGAAAATAAAGTATCTCTTCTCGTTCTGGATAGGCCTAATCCAAACGGCAGCTATATCGATGGGCCTATACTACAACCTGCCTTCAAATCATTCGTAGGGATGCACCCCATCCCGGTCGTACATGGCATGACCATTGGAGAATATGCGCAGATGATCAATGGTGAACGGTGGCTGAAGGACGGCGTGACGTGCAACCTCGAAGTACTTAAACTCAGAAACTGGAAGCACACGGATTCGTACACCCTGCCCATTCACCCGTCCCCAAACCTGCCCAACAACCATGGGGTACTATTATATCCATCCACTTGTTTTTTCGAAGGCACTGTACTGAGCCTGGGCCGCGGAACGCGCAACCCCTTTGAGATGATCGGACACCCTGATCTTCATCAGTATAAATTCTCGTTCACACCGGTGAGCATCGACACCATGGCCAAGACACCTCCCCTCCAGGACAAACTGTGCTATGGCATTGATCTCCGCAAGGCAAAAATTGAAAAGGGAATCATGTTGCAGTACCTCCTCGATATGTACAAGGCTTTTCCTGACAAGGAGAAATTCTTTATCCCCTATTTTGAAAAGCTGGCCGGCACCGTCGAGTTACGCGAACAGATCAAGAAGGGCATGAGTGTCTCCGCGATTCGTGAAACGTGGAAGCCCGGCCTTGATGCCTTCAAGGTCACCCGTCAGAAGTACCTCCTCTACCCATGACCCGACAGGAAAAAGTAAACGACATTATTGAAATCCTGGAACACTACTATCCGGATCCGCAGGTACCCCTGCAACACCACACTACTTATCAGTTGTTGATTGCTGTATTACTTTCGGCACAATGTACCGACGAACGCGTCAATAAGATCACTCCCCTCCTCTTCGCACGTGCTGATAATCCCTATGACATGGTGAAACTCTCCGAGGCGGACATCAAGGAGATAATCAGGCCCTGTGGCCTGTCGCCGATGAAGTCTAAAGGAATTTTCGGACTGTCGCGGATTCTGGTTGACCAGTATGACGGACAAGTACCGGCTGATTTCGAAGCCCTTGAAGCACTACCTGCTGTTGGACATAAGACAGCCTCGGTGGTGATGACCCAGGGGTTTGGTATTCCTGCCTTTCCGGTGGATACCCATATTCATCGGCTCGCTTACCGCTGGGGCTTGAGCAATGGAAAAAATGTGGAGCAAACGGAGAAAGATCTGAAGCGGCTCATTCCCGAATCCAAATGGAACAAGGCCCACCTGCAAATCATTTACTTCGGACGTGAGCATTGCCCTGCCCGCGGGCATGATTGGAAGAAGTGTCCGATTTGTTCGAAGTATATGCCGGCAACCCGCCGGGGGAAATGATGGCAAAAATTTCATCATAGATATTTCCGTTTTTAGCCGACTTTTGATGGTTGTTGTTAGCCAGTAGCCTTACAATGAAAAGTCTCCGTATCGTATTTATGGGTACCCCCGAATTTGCCGTGCCCAGCCTGGAAAAACTGGTGGCAAATCGGTATGAGGTGGTTGGTGTCATCACGGCACCAGACAAGCCCCAGGGCCGTGGTCAGAAACTAACCCCTTCACCGGTGAAGGCGGCGGCTTTGAAACATGGGCTGAACGTACTCCAGCCTACCAACCTGAAAGCACCGGAGTTCATAGAAACCTTGCGCAGTCTTGATGCCAATCTTCAGGTTGTCGTAGCCTTTAGGATGCTACCCGAAGTAGTCTGGTCCATGCCCCCACTGGGCACCTTCAACCTGCATGCATCATTGCTCCCGCAGTATCGCGGTGCCGCACCGATCAATTGGGCCATCATCAGGGGCGAAAAGGAAACTGGTGCCACCACTTTCTTCCTGCAACACGAGATAGATACCGGCAAGATCATATTTCAGGAGAAAGAACCCATCCTTGACACCGATAACGCGGGGTCACTGTATGATCGACTCATGGTAAAGGGCGCCGATCTGGTTCTCCGCACGGTACAGGCTATCGAATCCGGGAACTTCCCGCAGATACCTCAGGTAATCCAGGGAGAGCAAAGGCTCGCCCCAAAAATTTTTAAGGAGACCTGTGAAATCAATTGGAATCAATCCAGTGTTGCCGTGAGGAACTTTGTTCGCGGATTGAGCCCCTATCCGGCGGCATGGTGCACGGTCGGTGGAAAAGTATTCAAAATACTTAAAGTCAGTGAGTACGCAGGCCCATCAGCCGCGCCTGGGCATTTGGAAACAGATCACAAGACCTATCTTCGTATTTGTACGGCCAACGGCTGGATCTCCATTGAAGAGTTGCAACCCGAAGGCAAACGACGCATGACCATCACCGAATTCTTTAACGGCAACAAACTAGAAACCAATCCGTCGTGACCATCTCCCTCATCGCCGCCCTTACCCGTAACCGCGTCATTGGAAAAGACAATGACCTCCCCTGGCATCTTCCGGACGACATGAAGTATTTCATGCAGACCACGAGCCGGCATACCGTGATCATGGGGCGACGCAACTACGATTCCATTCCCGAAAAATTTCGTCCACTGCCCAACCGCACCAACCTGGTGGTGACACGCCAACCAGGGTTTGAGGCACCGGGCTGCACGGTGGTACATTCCATGGAAGAGGCGCTCAACGCGGCCCGCCAGTCTGGTGATGAAGAAGTCTTTGTTATTGGCGGTGCGGAAATTTACAGACTTGGCTTGCCGTTGGCGAAACGCATGTACCTGACGGAGATTGATGTGATCCTGGCTGGTGATACCCATTTCCCGCCGTGGCAAGTGGCCGAATGGCAAGAGATCTCCCGTGTTCATCATCCTGCCGATGCGCGTCATGCCTACTCTTTTGATTTCGTGGTCTACGAACGTCGCTGAGTTGACTTTTCATTAACTTGCTCGTCGGGCCGTATCAACTCCCCGCGACATGGAACAACACAAACGCATCCTGGGTATACTGTATACCGTCACGGCCACCCTCAATTGTGTGGTCTTAATTCTGGTCACCGCCTTCATCTCCTTCCTCCTTTCCTTTATTGTACAGGAAGCGGAGGTCAAGGAAATAGCACTTCTGGAATGGCTTATCCCGTTTATACAAGTAATAGCCATTTGCGGGATTGTCTTCTTTGCGATCCCCTCCATGATTGCAGGCGCAGGCTTACTGCTGGGCAAGCCGTGGGCACTTACCCTGGCCCTCGTGATGGGATGCTTCAAGTTATTCTCCTTTCCCTTTGGTACAGCCCTGGGCATCTATACAATCTGGGTCTATGCAGAAAATCACCGGCAACAACAGGCGACACCGCAGTCATGAAAAACGTATCCGGCAAAGTAATTTGGATAACGGGTGCTTCTTCCGGAATCGGTGAAGCGCTGGCGTACGAACTGTCACGTCAAAAGGTAAAGTTGATTCTTTCTGCCCGCCGGAAAGAAGAGTTAGAACGGGTGATGGGAAACTGTCACCCTGCTGCGCAGCCTAATATTCGCATACTCCCCCTTGATCTGTCGCAGGGTAGCACGCTCAAACTCATGACCGAAGCCGCTGTCCAACTTTTCGGCCAGGTCGATATCCTTATCAATAATGGAGGCATCAGCCAACGCAGCCTCGCCAAAGACACCGTGCTCGATGCCGACCGGCGTTTGATGGAAGTGGATTATTTTGGAACCATCGCCCTGACCAAGTTTCTCCTCCCCCATTTCCTGAAAAGAAAAACTGGTCACTTCGTCACCGTCACCAGTGTGATGGGGAAGATCGGCACACCTTACCGTTCGGGATATGCGGCAGCAAAACATGCCTTGCATGGATTCTTTGATTCGCTGCGCGCAGAACTCTGGAAGGACTCCAGGCGGATTTTTGTAACCCTCATCTGCCCGGGGTGGGTTCATACCAACATCACGTACAATGCGCTGATCGGCGATGGTTCGAAACTCAACCAGATGGATTCCACCACCGAAGACGGGCTACAACCCCGGACAGTGGCGAAACAGATCATCAAAGCAATTGCCCAACGCAAAAACGAAGTTTATATTGGTGGATTGAAAGAAGTCTTCGCCGTTTATCTCAAACGATTCCTCCCGGGTGTCTTTGCACGGGTCGTTCGCAAAGCCAAGGTGAGGTAAGATGCACGCCTGGTACGAATATCTCATCATCATCATCGTAGGCTTCGGTGCGGCCTTTCTTAATACGGTGGGCGGCGGCGGGTCACTATTCTCTGTGCCCATCCTGACCTTCCTGGGATATCCCATTACCATGGCCAATGCAACAAGTCGGGTAGCCTTGCTCTTCCAGAATTTCTTTGCGGTCCGCGGCTTTAAGAGCAAAGGCGTTGAGTTGCCCTGGCCTTACAGCATGTACCTGGGCCTTGCATCTCTTGGCGGCGGACTGATTGGTTCACTTGTGGCATCGCGCGTTCCAGACACCGTCTTCACCAAAATCTTTGTGATTGTCATGGTGTTGGCCGTAGTTCTTATTGTCTATGACCCTTTTAAGTCAGCCGGAAAAGAACGCCTTGACTTTAAAAGCCAGGTGATCGGCACCATCCTCTTTTTCTTCATTGGAATTTACGGCGGGTTTATTCAAGCCGGTATCGGGTTTCTGGTGATAGCCGTGTTGAGCTTGGTGAATAATCTCAATCTGGTGAAAAGCAATTACGTAAAAGTTTTTGCAGCAATAGTCTATACCGGTGTGTCGGTAATTGTCTTTGCCTTTGAAGGAAAGATCATTTGGTCTACCGGGCTCGTGCTGGCCATCGGGCATTCCCTCGGGGGCTGGTATGCCAGCCGGTGGTCTGTATCCGCGGGGGAGGTCTGGATCAAACGTGTGATGATCATCTCTATTCTCGCTATGGCCATCAAGCTTTGGTTCTTTTGAATCAACTGGAACAAAAACTGGTCATGGCCGGTTTAATACCTGCTTACAACCCCATTTTAACTTATGATTACCTGGAAAGACGTATTGCAGTTTGCTGATCAGGGAAGTCCTGCACCTGCCCGCCGAATCACCAAATCGGATGAAGAGTGGCGTCAGCAATTGACACCGGAGCAGTTTTCCATCGCCCGCAAAAAAGGAACAGAGCGCCCGTTTACTGGTGCTTACTGTGAGGCACATGATCCTGGGCTTTACGCTTGCCGCTGTTGTGGCACGCACCTGTTTGACTCCGGATTAAAATTCGAATCCGGCACCGGCTGGCCCAGCTTTACGCAACCGGTGGCAGATAACGCCATTGCTTACCACAAAGACAACAGTTACGGCATGACGCGCGTGGAAGTCACGTGCAACGCCTGCGACGCTCACCTGGGGCATGTTTTTCCCGATGGCCCAAAACCGTCAGGGCTCCGGTATTGCATTAATTCCGCATCCATTATTTTAGCGCAAAATTCTTAAGCGTCCCTCAGTATGAAATGGTTTTTGCTCCTTATTCCTGTGCTTTTTCTGGCTTCCTGTGTTAAAGGACCACGCTATGCGCGCCCTGCCGACGACAGCACCTGGTACGCTGAGCCCCACAGGCCCCAGTTCCACTTCAGTCCCGAAAAAAACTGGACCAATGATCCCAATGGTTTGGTGTATTACGAAGGTGAGTATCACCTCTTCTATCAATACAATCCTTTCGGGGATAAGTGGGGACACATGAGCTGGGGCCATGCTGTTAGCAAAGACCTGCTTGCCTGGGAACACCTTCCGCTGGCCATCGCCGAATATGAAAATCCGTCTCACGACAGTACCATGATTTTTTCAGGCACCGTGGTGGTTGACAAAAACAATACAAGCGGACTTTGTGACGGCAAAGATTGTCTGATCGCCATTTATACGTCCAACGTACATAAAGACAACAAGGGGCTCCTGCAACACCAGAGTCTCGCGTACAGCAATGATCAAGGAAGAACCTGGACACGGTATGAGAAGAATCCCATACTCGATATTCAACGTAAGGACTTTCGCGACCCCAAAGTATTCTGGTATGAGCCCGCCAAGCAATGGATCATGGCATTGGTGATACCAGATTTGTACAAGGTGAGATTCTATGCTTCTTCCAACCTGATCAACTGGAACCAGACCGGTGAGTTTGGACCCCTCGGTGACACTACCAGGATCTGGGAGTGCCCTGATCTTTATCCGGTTCAAATTGAAAATCAACCAGGCAAACAAAAGTGGGTGTTGAGTCTGTCTGGTGGTCATCCCGCCGGTCCTGCGTTCGTCGGTATGCAGTATTTCGTCGGGGAATTCAATGGCAATACGTTTGTTCCGGATAATCCGAAACAACCCGCACGCTATGTTGACTATGGCAAAGACTTCTATGCAGGTATCGTGGTGAACAACAATCCAGGCCAGGACCCGGTGATGATTGGATGGGTTAACAACTGGACGTACGCCAACCAGATCCCCACCCATCCTTGGCGCGGTGCTATGTCACTTCCCCGTGTGTTATCGCTTCGGCAGACTTCCGGCGGACTTCGCCTGGCACAACGACCCATCGCAGCAACTTACGCGTTGCATCAAAAGGAGATCATCGACTTCACTTCGCCCCATCCGAAGACCTCGCACCTGCAGATTATACTGTATCCCAGGGCCTCTGCAGACGCCACGATTCATATAGTCAAGTCCGACAGCAGTGAAACCTTAATTACTTATGATCCTGTTCGTCAGGTGGTAGCGCTTGATCGAACCCACTCCGGCCTGGTAAGCTTTAATA